>JBDTVN010000218.1:0-2521 GCA_040007155.1 Chloroflexota bacterium | reverse complement strand
CCGCGAATTGCGCGATAGGCAGCCCGGGATGATGACGCTCATCTCGCTTGCGATCGTGGTTGCATTCGTAACTTCATGGGCGGGCACCCTGGGTCTGTTCGAGGTCGAGATCTGGTGGGAGCTCGCCACCCTGATCACGATCATGCTGCTGGGCCATTGGCTCGAGATGCGCTCGATCGCCCAAGCGCGGGGCGCGCTCGTCGCTCTCGCGGAGCTCTTGCCCGATACCGCCGAGCGCGTCCACGGCGAGCATATTCAGACGGTACCCATCGCAGATCTCGCGGTGGGTGACATCGTGTTGGTCCGGCCAGGCGGCCGCGTCCCTGCGGACGGCACGATCACCGAGGGCTCGGCCGACGTCGACGAGTCGATGATCACGGGCGAGTCCAAAGCAGTAGCCAAGGACCCCGGCGCAACTGTCGTAGCCGGCACTGTCGCGGCCGGTGGCTCGCTGCGTGTCCGCATCGACGCTGTCGGCGAGAACACGGCGCTGTCTGGGATCATGCGCCTGGTGGCTGAGGCCCAGGCATCGGGATCGCGAGCCCAGGCGCTCGCGGATAGGGCCGCGGCAATTCTCTTTTACGTCGCTCTCGCGGCGGGCATCGTCACGCTGGTCGTCTGGTGGCTGCTGGGTGACAGGGAGGGGGCGCTGCTGCGCACGGCGACCGTCCTGGTCATCGCGTGCCCTCATGCCTTGGGGCTGGCGATCCCGCTTGTGATCGCCATCTCAACCTCCCTCGGCGCGCGTAACGGCCTCCTCGTCAAGGATCGCCTCGCGCTCGAGCGAGCGCGGGAGCTCGACGTGGTCATCTTCGACAAGACAGGAACACTCACGGTCGGTCGCCCGGTGCTTGCAAAGATCGCCGGCGCCAATGAGAGGGAAGTGCTCAGACTCGCGGCCTCGGTCGAAGCCGACTCAGAGCATCCGCTGGCGCGCGCGATCGTCGCCGCTGCCGACGCGCGCAAGATTCCCTACCCGCGCGCAGAGCGGTTTGAGGCCCTTGCCGGCCGAGGCGCCCGCGCGGTAGTCGACGGGCGCGAGGTCAGCGTCGGCGGACCGCATCTCCTTGCCGAGGCTGGCCTCGAGCAGAACGGCGCGGCCGGTGCCTGGTCCGCCGATGGCATGACCGTGCTTCATGTCATCGCCGCAGGCGAAGTCGTAGGTGCGCTCGCGCTCGAAGACGAAATCCGGCCGGAGTCAGCCGCGGCGGTCGAGGAGCTGCACCGCATGGGCCTGAAGGTCGCAATGATCACCGGCGACGCCCAATCCGTGGCCGACTCGGTCGCACGTCGCCTGGGCATAGACGAGGTCGCCGCGCAGGTCCTACCCGCCGACAAAGCGGCGGCCGTGCGGCGGTTCCAGGAGGGTGGACGCAAGGTCGCGATGGTCGGTGACGGCGTCAACGATGCCCCCGCGCTCGCCACCGCCGACGTTGGGATCGCGATCGGCGCTGGCACCGACGTCGCTGTCGAATCCGCCGGCATCGTGCTCGTCCGGAGCGATCCGCGCGACGTGGTCGGCGCGATCCAGCTGTCGCGCGCGACCTACCGGAAGATGATCCAGAACCTCGTCTGGGCGACTGGCTATAACGTCGTAGCGATCCCGGTGGCCGCAGGCATCCTCGCGCCGTGGGGCTTCGACTTGCCCATGGCCCTTGGGGCAGTCGCCATGAGCGTGTCGACGATCATCGTGGCCGCGAACGCTCAACTGCTACGCGGCCTGCGGCTGCGGCGCGACCCAGTCATAGCCATCCAGCAGTCAGGGGCAGCGACGGCATAGAAGGGAGGACGGCCGCGAGCATGTGTTCTGCGGCACTGAGTTACCGCCCGTCGATGTGGTGGCGTCAGGTCTTTAGGTAGTCGTTACTGCCCAGTATCGCCCACCATCCTTAGTGTGTGACTCCCGCCAGACGTCGGAGCACCGCCGGCAGGATGCCGCCCTGACGGTAGTAGTCGAGCTCGACCGGGCCATCGATCCGCGCGATTACTTCGATGTCGCGCGTCCCATTAGGGTCCGTCACTCGCAAGGTGACGTGCTTGCGCACCGCGAGGCCCTCGCTCAAGCCGATGACGCTGAACTCTTCGTGGCCGGTCAGCCCGAGTGACGCCGCGTTCTGGCCCGCCACGTACTGCAGCGGCATGATGCCCATGCCGACGAGGTTGGAGCGATGGATGCGCTCGTAGCTTTCCGCCAGGACGGCGCGGACGCCGAGCAGCGCCGGGCCTTTCGCGGCCCAGTCGCGCGACGAACCCGAGCCGTATTCCTTGCCGGCCAGGATGACCAGCGGCACGCCAACGCCTGCGTACTTCATGGCCGCGTCATAGATGAACATCTGCTCGCCGGTCGGCTGATGCGCGGTGTAAGGCCCCTCTTTGTCTGCCAGGGCGTTGCGCAACCGGATGTTGCCGAACGTGCCGCGCATCAGCACCTCGTGCTGGCCGCGCCGCGCGCCATACGAGTTGAAATCGAGCGGCGCGACGCCGTGCTCCTGCAGCCATTGCCCGGCCGGCGACCAGGCCG
>JBDTVN010000217.1:0-2527 GCA_040007155.1 Chloroflexota bacterium | reverse complement strand
AACGCGGCTTATCTCGACTACATGGACGAGCAATATCTTGGGCTGGATCGAATCCGCCACGGACTGCCCGTGCCGCGCCGGTATCGAGCTGAATTCCTGTTCTCCGCCGAAGCCGGCGCGAAGGTCTTGGGCCGCGGCTGGGACGACGGTCCAACCTGGATCTACCAGTTGACCACCGAAGAGCGCGAGCTATTCAGGGCGCGGCTTGAGGCCGATCCGTCGGCGTGGGTGGGCGGCTGAACACTCGGTCGTAGTTAGCCACCAGGGTTTCGCCCAGTCGGTCTGGTTCTTCGCCGCGCTGCTCGGCCAGCCACCGTGCGGTGATCTCGACGTAGCGCGGCTCGTTGCGCCGCTTGGGGGCGCCGGGCGGCGACAAATAGGGCGAGTCCGTCTCGATCAGCAGCCGATCGGCAGGTATTAGCTGCGCGACACGAGCACTGGCCTCCTCCCCTTTCCTGAAGACGAGGCCGGAGAACGAGATCGCCAGGCCCATCGCAATAGCCTCCTCCGCATAGTCCACCGGCCCGGAGAACGAATGCAGCAGCGCAGGAGGCCGGTAGTCGGCGAGTAGTCGGATCAGGTCGTCCTGGGCGTCGCGCTGCCCGGGCTTGGAGCGGCAGTGAAGGATCGCCGGCTTGCCCAGGTCGGCCGCTAGTCGGAGGTGCCGCTCCAGGTTTGCGAGCTGAGCTTCACGCGAAGAGAACCCCCGGTCGTAGTCGAGTCCTGTCTCGCCGATCGCCACGACGAGCGGATCGACGGCAAACTCCGCGACCTGCGCCCAATCGCGATCGGAGTCGGACGCGTCGTGAGGATGGATGCCGGCCGCCGCATCAACACCCAGGCTCTTCGCCAGCTCGATCGAGGCACGCGACGACTCGAGGTCGTAGCCCGGCGCCAGGACGCGCTCGACGCCCGTCGAACGCGCAAAGGCGAGGACGTCTGCAGCGTCTGCTACGAACGCCCCCGCCTGTAAGTGACAGTGCGAATCTATGAGCCTCACCAGCTCATCATCGCCGTTACATCGCCGGGCGAGGCTGGCTCTGGTACAGCGCGACCTGGTTACCCTCTGTGTCGTCGATCACCGCGTACCAGCCCATGCCCGGAATCTCCGTCTTGGTCTCGACCACCGTGCCGCCCAGCTTGGCAACGTTCGGCAGCACCGTGTCGATCGAGTCGACGTCGAAGTAGACCCGCAGCTGATCACCAACAGTCTTGCCGCGCAGCCCCAGCGCGCCGCCCGCGCTCTTGATCTCGCCAAAGCTGAAAAGCGGATAGTCGGCGAACTCGGGCATGTCGCCGATCTTCCAGCCGAGCAGCTCGCTGTAGAAGCGCCGCGCGCGCGGCAGGTCGTCGGCCGGGATCTCGATGTGGGTCATTTGTCCGTGTGCCATTTACAGCACCTCCTTCGTGAGTACTACGAAGAGGCAAGCTCGATTTCGACACGTGGGAAGAGAATTTCCTGGGCACCGATTTGGCCGACTTCTCCCGAGGCTCCCCACGCCGCCGATTCGGACAACCGGGGGCCGCCGCTGCCGTTGTCCTGGTAGCCATATGCGAGGCCGAGCTGGCTCATCACCCGCGCCGCGGCCGCAGGCATGAATGGCGCCACGGCCAAAGCGGTGACGCGACACGCCTCCAACAGGTCGCCCAGGGTGTTGCGCAATCGGTCGGTCGCTTCAGCATCGCCCGCCTTGGCAGCCTTGTTGAGCGCCCACGGCTGCTCGGCGTCGACGAAACGATTGGCGTGGCCGACGAACTCCCATAGCGCCTCGAGGCCCTGGTTGAGCAGGTACGCGTCCATTGCCTTCGTGTAGCCGCTCCATGTGGTCGCCCAAGCGGAGCCGAGCTCCGATTTGGCCGCGTCCGCCGGCATTGGGCGCTCGCCGTCGAGGAAGCGGCTGGTCATAGTCAGCGTGCGGTTGAGAAGGTTGCCGAAGTCGTTCGCCAGGTCGGCGTTGTAGCGGCGCACGAAGGAGTCGTACGAGACATCGGCGTCGCGATCGAAGGGCACCTCGCGGAGAACCGCGTATCGCACGCCGTCGACGCTCATCAGTGCCGCCATCGCGTCGGGATCGAGCACGTTGCCCTGCGTCTTGCTCATCTTGGCGCCCTTGTCGAGCATGAACCCGTGCGCGAACACCTGTTTGGGGAGCGGCAGCCCGGCGCTCAGCAACATCGCGGGCCAGTACAGGCAGTGAAAGCGCGTGATGTTCTTGCCGATGATGTGGACGTCGGCCGGCCACCACTTGCTGAACGACGCCATGTCGTCGGGGAAGCCCGCGCCGGTGATGTAGTTCGTCAGCGCGTCGAACCAGACGTAGATGCGGTGGTCGGGGTCAGTCGGGAATGGGATGCCCCACTGCCCGCCGGCACGGCTGATGGAGAAGTCGCGCAATCCGTCTTTGAGCCAGCCCAGCACCTCGTTGCGGTAATGCTCGGGTTCGCAGAACGCGGGGTTGTCGCGGTAGAGCTGCTCCAGGCGCTCCTGGTAAGCCGACAGGCGGAAGAACCAGTTCTCCTCCTCGAG
>JBDTVN010000216.1:0-2530 GCA_040007155.1 Chloroflexota bacterium | reverse complement strand
ACCCGGATCTCCATCTCGGACCTGGGTATCAGATGGACCAGAACAGCAACAAATGGTCGCTATTGTTCCCGTTGTCGCTGCCCGTGCTCAATCGCAATCAGGGACGAATTGCCCAAGCGGAGGCGCGACGGAGCTTGTCTGGTGCGCAAGTCGAGGCGGTGCAGGCCCGTGCCATCGGAGCGCTCGATCGTGCACTCGCCGCCTACCGGGCGACGCTCGCCAGCATTGCTGTGGCGGACCAGTTACTCGCGGATGCGCAGCGGGTCGAAGAGGTCGCACGCAACCAGCTCGCCGCCGGAGCGATCTCTCAACTCGACCTGAATATCGTGCAGGCAGAGGTGATGGCGCGAGAGCTCGTCCGCCTCGACGCGACGGTGCAAGCGCAGCGGGCCCTGGGTGACATCGAGGACGCGATGCAACGACCGGCCGATCTCCCCGTGAACCCTCTGCCAGGAGCGCCTTGATGACCGACCCACGCTACGGGGCAGGCGCGCTTGCGATCGCCGCCCTCATCGGCCTTGCCGCGTGCAAGGCCCAACCCACCGAGACGGTGGCGGAGCCCGCGCCGGAGGTCTCGGTCACCGTCGCGCCGATCAAGCGGGCCACCCTGCGCGCGTACGTGCAGGGCTGGGGCCGTGTCGAACCGGAGCCCGCCTCTGGCGGACGGCCCGCGGCCAGCGCGCGCGTGACGGCGCCGGTGGCAGGCGTCGTCACGGCTGTCCTGAGCGCCGAGGGACAGCACATGGCTCAGGGAACGACCATGTTCCGCCTCGATGGCCGAGTCGCCGATGTCGCAGTCGAGCGCGCGCGACAGGCCGTGGTGGTCGCCGAGCAACTGGTGCGACGACAAGAGGAGCTTGGTCCCGGCCAGGCGACGTCCCAGAAGGCGTACCAAGAGGCGGCGGCGCAACTAAATCAGGCGCGGAGCGAACTCTCTGCCGCCGAACTGCAACGCCGGCTGCTGGACGTGCAGGCGCCGATCAGCGGCACGGTCGTGACACTCAACGCACGTCTCGGCGACGCCATCGATCCATCCACCGCCTTGGCAGAGCTCATCGACTTGAGTCGACTCGTCGTGCGCGTGTCGATTCGCAGCGTGGACGTCGCCAGAGTGACGCGAGGTCAACGCGTGGAGATCGTCTCAAACGCCAGCCCCGGCGAGACCACTGGGCCAGCGGCCTCAACCTCGAGTCTGGCTACGGTCGACTACATCGGCGCGCAGGTGGACGCCGCCACCGACACCGTCACGGTCAGAGCCCGCGCCGCAGTGGGTAGTGCGATCCGGCCGGGTCAGTTTGTCGATGTGCGGATCGTGACGGACGAACGACGCGACCGGCTGGTGGTTCCTGCCGAGAGCATCGTGCGCGGTGCAGGAGGAAACGAGATCGCCGTCGTGAACGGCAATACGGCGATCAAGCAGCGCGTCACGCTGGGCCTCAGCGAAGGCGGCGTCGTCGAAATCCAGGGCGACGGCCTGCGGGAAGGGCTGTCGGTAGTCGTGCAAGGCGCCTACGGCCTGCCCCCCACAAGTCAAATCAAAGTCATGGGACGCTGACGTGAATTCTGCAGACGATCACAGAGCACCGACCGGCGGCACCGTGCCTCGGGCGCAGGCGCGATGGGTGACGCATCACGCGCTCTCGGTCACCTTCGTGTGCCTCGCGCTCTGCGCGGCCGGCGTCTATAGTGCGTATCGGCTGCCGTCGTCAGTCTTCCCCCGCACCGACTTCCCGCGGGTGGTCATCTTGGTCGACAACGGCGTCATGCCGGCCGACGAGATGATGGCCACGATCACGCGACCCATTGAGGAGGCGCTGAAGGACATCCCTGGCTCCGAGAGTGTCAAGTCGGCGACCGGCCGCGGCTCGGCAGAGATCAACGTGTTCTTCAACTGGTCGGTCGACATGGTGCAGTCCGAGCTCTACGTGGTCGGCCGCCTGTCCCAGATTCGCAGCACGTTGCCATCGACGGCCGCGACCTCTGTCTTTCGATTGACGTTCTCGGCGTTTCCGGTGATCGGGATCAGCCTGACGAGTCCGACGCGGGATCTCACGTCGCTGTGGGAAGAAGCGCGGTACACGCTGAAGCCGCGCTTCCTCCGCATCCCGGGCGTGGCCCGCGTGGACTTGGTCGGCGGGCGGGCGCCTGAGTTCCACGTGGTGATCGATCCGACTCGGCTGCAAGCCGCCGGCCTTGGTCTCGCCCAGGTGACCGATGCGCTGGCCAAGAACAACCTGGTCGCCCCGACAGGCATGCACGAGGAGAATCACACGCTGTACCTCGCGGTGGTCGATGCGCGAGCCCGCACAGCCGCGGAGATCGGCGCGATCGTCGTGGCCGTGCCGGGAGGTGCGCCGATCCGCGTGCAAGACGTGGCGCGCGTGGAGCGAGGGGAAGAACCCGTTTTCAACGTCGTGACCGCGGACGGCGTCAACGCGGTCCTGCTGAACGTGCGCAGCCAGCCGGACGGCAGCACGCTCGAGATCGCTCGACAACTCGATGAGCAGATTCGTGAGGTCAGCCGAGAGCT
>JBDTVN010000215.1:0-2548 GCA_040007155.1 Chloroflexota bacterium | reverse complement strand
CTGGCGCATACCGCCGCTGAACTGGTGCGGGTAGTCGCCGTAGCGATCCTTGGGCTTTGGGATGCCGACCTTGCTCAGCAATTCCACGACGCGATCCTTGGCAGCGCGGCTGGAAAGGTTCATGTGCTGGCGGATCGACTCGGCGATCTGGAAACCAATAGTCAGAGTCGGGTTGAGGCTCGTGACCGGGTCCTGGAAGATGAAGCCGATGTCCTTGCCGCGCAAACGACGCATCGCGTCGCCGGGCAGCTTCACGATGTCCTGGTCCTCGAACAGGATCTCGCCGCTGACGATCTTGCCCGGCGGATCAGGCACGAGGCGCGAGATCGACAGAGCCGTGACGGTCTTGCCGCAGCCCGACTCGCCTACGAGACCGAGGGTCTCGCCGTAGCCGAGCGTGAAGCTCACATCGTCGACGGCTCGGACGACACCATCAGCCGTGAAGAAGTGGGTCGAGAGATTGCGCACCTCGAGCAGATGCTCGGATTTCGCCTTCTTCGCCTCGCGCTCGCGGACCCCCGTCGCAAGCTGCTCGGCCAGGCCGACCTCGACGGTGCTCTGTTCTTGTATTGAGCCTGTGTCGGAGGTCAACCTACTGCTTCCCCTTGAGCTTCGGGTCAAGCGCGTCGCGCAGGCCGTCACCCAGGAAGGTAAAGCTGATGAGTGCCGCGGCGATCATGATCGCCGGTAGATATACCAGATGGGGCGCCGAGCGAATGTATTGCTGCCCATCGGCGATGAGCTTGCCCCATGACGCGCGCGGTGGCTGCACGCCGACGCCCAGGTAAGCCAGTGTCGCCTCAGCCAGAATTGCGCCCGGGATGCCCAACGTGATCGCGACGATGATCGGCCCGAGAGCGTTCGGCAGCAGGTGGCGCATCACGATGTTGCGGTCGCGCACACCGAGTGCCTTGGCAGCCTCGACGTACTCCATCTCCTTGAGCGACAGCAGCTGGCCGCGCACCAGACGCGCAACGGTCACCCACGACGTGAGGCCGATCGCGACGAAGACGAGGAACAGGCCGCTATACAGCCGGCCGAACCATGTCTCGCGGAAGGCGACCGACATGAGGATGATCAGGAGCAGATCGGGGAAGGCATACATGACGTCGGTGAAGCGCATCAACGCGTTATCGATCCGGCCGCCGAACCAGCCGGCCAGCGCGCCAATCGGAACGCCCAGGGTCAGCACCACGATCTGCACGACCATCGCGACCGAAAGACTGATCGCGGCGCCATCCATGAGCCGGCTGAGGATGTCCTGACCGAGCGAATCGGTCCCGAGAAGGTGAGACGGGTTCTGGAACGGCACCAACTGCCTGAAGCCGTTGGCAGTGATCGCAGCGATGTCCTGGTAGTCATATGGCCAGGGCGTCAGGCGCGGCCCGAAAATTGCGAGAAAGGCCAGAAAGATGACGAAAATGCCGCCCACGATGGCCAGCCTGTTCTTCATGAGCCGGCCCAGGGCATCGCGCCAGATGCCAGAGCTTCGTCGCGCATCCCCCTGCGGGACGGCCGTAGTTGTCCGAGCGGTCATGGCGGCGGTCCTCTCTAGCTGTAGCGGATGCGCGGGTCGATGTAGCCGTACAACACGTCTACAAAGACGTTCAACGACGCGACTGCAAAGGCATAGATGACGGTCATCGCCATGATCAGGCTGTAGTCGCGCTGGACGATGCCCTGCACGTAGTACTTGCCGATTCCGGGGATGCCGAAGAAGGTCTCAATGATGAATGAGCCCGTGACCAGGAAGGCCAGGATCGGGCCAAGGATGGTCACGACCGGGATGAGCGCATTACGGATCATGTGCCGCACCACGACCGCGCGCTCGCGCAGTCCCTTGCTCTGGGCCGTGCGGACGTAGTCCTTGCGCGTGACCTCGAGCATTGAGGCGCGCGTGTATCTGGCGATCTGCGCTATCTGGTATCCCGCGAGGGACACAGTGGGCAAGACCCACGTATCCGGCGCTCCCCAACCGAGTGCCGGCAGGATCTTGAGCCCGACGCTGAAGACGACGATGAGCAGGATGGCGAGGATGAAGGACGGCGTCGCGATGCCCAGCATGGAGATGAACGTCGCCAGGTAATCCGGCCACCTGTTGTGGCCCAGAGCGGCGATGATGCCCAGCGGGATTCCAGTCACGACGGCCAGCGTGAAGGCCATGAAGCCCAGCTGGATGGTCGCCGGCGCGCCCTCCGCAATTATCTGGTTGATGCTCCGGTCGGCGTACTTGAACGAGGGACCAAAGTCGCCCCGGATGAAGTCGAACATCCAGCGGCCGTACTGCTGCCAGATGGGCTCACTCAGGTGGTACCTGGCGTTGACCATCGCCGTCACCCCACCATAAACCTGCTTGTCGCCGGACCACGGTCCGCCGGGCACAAGGTGCATCAGGATGAAGGTGATAAGCGAGACGACGAACAAGACCGGGACAAGCCACAGAATTCGTTTGACCAGATAGGCCGCCATCACTTACTCCTCTGTTCGGCCGGGAACGGTGCTGGATTGTCTCACACAGAATCTCATTTGAGCGAGTGGGCCGGCCTTT
>JBDTVN010000214.1:0-2551 GCA_040007155.1 Chloroflexota bacterium | reverse complement strand
TCTCAAGGTAAGTGTGGCCGCGCTGGCGCAGCTCGACCTCCGCGTGGCGCGTGCCACCGAACAGCAGATGCGTATGCGGGTCAATCAATCCGGGCGTGACCGTTCCCCGTTGCGCGTCGACACGCTCGATCGCGCCCTCGGCCACGCCCAGCTCGGAGAGGCGCGCCTCGACCTGGGCCATCGGCCCTACCGCCACGATGCGCCCTTGGTATGCGGCGACCGCCGGTGCCTGGTTCACCGAACTGCCTTGGGCCATCAACAGGCCGATGTCACCCTGGGCGGCGCCACGACGCAGCCCGCCCGCAAGCGTGGCCACCTCCGACGCGTTCAAAACCAACAGGCCGGGTCGGTCGGTGGTCACTTCGCTTGCGCAGCGTGACTGAGCACGGCCTTGGCTTCGGTCAGGTCGGCTGCCGAGCCGTTGCGTTCCAAAAGAACGATGAGGTGCTCGAGGCTCGCGGGTCGCCAAGTCCGCCAGGGCACCGACATCCAAGCATCGAGCACCGCACGCTCTGAGCGAAGGGCATCCAGCCATGGCAAGACGTCCATTGTCATGGCCTGACGCATCTGCTCTCCGATTTCGTCGACTCGAGCCGGATCGACTTGCCAGACCATCGGCCAGATCGTTCCCGGCGAGCCGCCGAGAGTCGTCTGCATATGACTGTTGGCGCGACTTGGTTTCGCGTCGGGAGAAAAGCCGTAGCGCCGGATGTCGTAGTGAATGAGCGCCGGCACGGCCACATAGGCATTAACACGGAGAGTGTCCGGACCGTATGGATGGTCGAAGCAGACCAATTGCGAGACGCCATCCCCCGGGCGTCGATAAGTCAAGTGATCGGCACCAAATCCATTGTCCTTGAGGAGAGGCCGAATTTGCCGTCGCACGAAATCGTCGATCACAAAGATCCCCGTTCGGCCTCCGCCATGCGCAGCTCGAGCGCCATCGTCGGCTCGAAATCGCGCGTCCTCATCCACGTAGCAGCCTGAGTGATGCGCTCGTCGGTCGGCAAGGCGTCGTCTACGCCTGCGTGGTCCGCGACGCCAACGAGGGCGGCCAGCGGAACGAGCCCGATCAGTTCCGACTCGCGCGCCTCGACCCCTTCATAGCGCGCCATCGCCGTCACCGTCTCCCAGACGAGCCACATGGGAGTAACCGAAAAGTCGAGCAGGTTCATCGACACCTGCACGCAGCCCAACTCAGCCAGATCAAGGCCGAGTGCCTGGACACTCGGCAGACCGCCACCGCGCTCGCGCACCCGCCGCGCGATGTTCTTGGCCAGCTCCAGGTCGCGCGTCTCGAGGTTGATGTTGTAGGCAATCAAGAATGGCCGCGCCCCAACGGCAACGGCACCCGCCGTGGGATGGAGCCGCGCCGGTCCGAAGTCTGGGGCGTTACCCGGCTCGGTGATCAGGTCGCGCAGCCCCTCGTACTGCGGTCGGCGAATGTCGGCCAGCACTTCGCGATCTGACCGCGTCGCGGCCTTGGCGTAAAGGAATACGGGCAAGTCGAAGCGCTGCGCGATCCGTCGCCCAAAGTCGCGCGCCAATTCGACCGCCTCGTCCATGGTCGTGCCTCCGAGCGGCACGAACGGGATTACGTCGACTGCGCCGATTCGCGGGTGTTGGCCATCGTGGGCGTTCATGTCGATCCGAGCGATCGCCTCACCAACCGCGGCCTCCATCGTGGCAGTCACGGCGTCCGCCTCCCCGGCGAAGGTGAGGACGCTGCGGTTGTGGTCGGCATCCGACGTGCGGTCAAGCAGGTGGACGCCCGGCGTAGCGGACACCCGGCCCGCAATGGCGTCGACGACGTCGAGCCGCCGGCCCTCGCTGAAGTTGGGGACGCACTCGACCAGGCCTGCCATCTGACGTGGAGTCTAGCCAGCAGGCCTAGGACTGTGCCCTCATCACGCTGTATCGCCAGACTTTCACTTTGTTGATATCAGACTTGACAAAGCGAAAGTGTGTTCGTACATTGCGTGGCATGGAACGAGAAGTGATCTCCACTTGCCCGGTCTGCGAGGGCCGTCTTCAGGTAACCCGGCTGCACTGCAACACGTGCGGCACGACCATCGAGGGCGAGTTCAACGTCGGCCGTTTTGCCAACCTCGACCGCGGCCAGATGGCGCTGCTCGAGTCCTTCCTTCGGTCGCGCGGCAACGTGCGCGAGCTCGAGCGCGAGTTGGGCCTGTCTTACCCCACCGTGCGCGGCCGCGTTGAGACCCTTCTGCGGGCGCTCGGCCTGGGCGACGGTCCGGTCCCCGCTGCCGAGACAGAGAGCGCCGCCCAGCCGCAGATCGATCCCGCGCTGCGGCGCTCAGTCCTCGAGCGCCTGGCCAAGCACGAGCTCACCGCCGAACAGGCTGCGGCCGCGTTGCGTGGCCAGCCGCAGGAGAACCCCAATGATTGACGAGCAATTCGAATCCCCGGCGGAGATCCGCCACCGCATCGGCGCCAGCGGCGCGTTCAACCTGACCAACGTGTCGGGTGACATCCGCATCCGCGGCACTGATGGCGACGAAGCCGTCGTCCTTGCGCGGTCCGATCGCGG
>JBDTVN010000213.1:0-2561 GCA_040007155.1 Chloroflexota bacterium | reverse complement strand
GCGGTGATCTGGGTCTTCCTGCGCCGTGTCGCGAGCACCTTCATCATCGGCGCCGCGATCCCGATCTCGGTCGTGGTCACCTTCGCGCCGATGTACATGATGCACGTCACGCTGAACATCATGTCGCTGGGCGGCTTGGCGCTGGGCGTCGGCATGCTGGTCGACAACGCGATCGTGGTGCTCGAGTCGATCACGCGCTGCCGCAGCGAGGGCGACTCGCTCGGGCGCGCCGCGATGCGCGGAGTCTCGGAAGTCGCGGGAGCCGTGGTCTCGTCGACCCTGACCACGGTCGCCGTGTTCGCGCCGATCGTGTTCGTTCACGGAATCGCGGGCCAGATCTTCGGCGACCAGGCGGTGACCGTGGTCTGGTCCCTCTTGATCTCCCTGCTGGTCGCGATCACCTTCATCCCGATGCTCGCCTCGCGCGGCTGGCTCGCGGGCGAGAGGCATGCGACCCCTGCAAGCGCGCTGGGTCCGCCGCTGCGCGCTGATCTGCGCTGGTCGTGGGGCAGCTTCGTGCCGAATGCTTTGCTGTTGATCAGCCGCGCGATTCTGTGGCTCGTCGGCGCGATCACCTTCGCGGCGCTGGCCTTGTTCAAGGGACTGGGCATCCTGTTCGGCTGGATCCTGTGGCCCTTCCAGTGGGTCTTCGACTACTTCTGGAGCGGCATCGAAAGGCTCTATCCGAAAGCGATTGCGCGGGCCCTCGCGGCTCCCTGGAGCGTGATCGCCGTCGCCATCGCCCTGTCGATCGTCGCGGGCTGGCGCGTGAAGCACCTCGGCCTCGAGCTGCTGCCCGAGATGCACCAGGGCGAATTCACGCTGTACACCACGCTGGGAGTCGGCACGCCGCTCGAGACCACGGAGATCGTGATGTCGCGGCTCGACGCGCGCGTGCGCGCCCTGCCCGGGGTGGCCACGACGGCCCTGACCGTCGGCGTCGAGAAGGACACGCTGACGCGCGACATCGAGGGCAAGCACACCGCGCGACTGACCGTGCGCCTGGAGCCGGCCGCGGCCTTGAACGGCGGCGAGGAACTCCTGCTCAACCAGGCGCGCTCGATCGTCGCTCTGGATCCCGCCGTGCGCTCGATCGACGTGCGCCGACCCACGCCCTTCGCGCTCGATGCTCCGATCACGGTCGAGATCCTCGGCCACGATCTGGAGAAAATGGAATCGACGGCGGCGGATGTGTTCCAGCGTGTCGCGACCATCCCCGGGATCGAGGACGTGCGCAGCACCGTGCGCCCGGGCCATCCCGAGGCGCGCGTGACCTTCGATCGCGAGAAGACCCTGCAATATGGGCTCGACCTCGACTTAGTGTCGAAGCTGGTGCGCGATCAGGTGCTCGGCAACGTCTCCACGCGCTTCGACGAGGGCGAGGAGAAGATCGACGTGCGGGTGCAGGGCGACGAAGTCCTGCTCGCGAGCCTCGACCAGGTGCTCGACCTGGTCGTCAACCCCGGCGCGGCAACACCGGTCGAGTTGCGCTCGGTGGCCTCGATCGAACGCGTGCAAGGCCCGGCGGAGATCCGGCGCATCGGCAACACGCGCGCCATCCTCATTACAGCTTCCGGCGGCGGTCTGGACCTCGGGGCGCTCAATCGCGAGATCGAAAAGCGGCTCGAGACCATGACTCCGCCCGAGGAAGTGACCGTTCAGCTCGGCGGGCAAAAGCGCGAGCTCGACGAGGCTCAGTCGAGTCTGCGCTTCGCGCTCTGGCTCGCACTGTTCCTGGTGTACGTGGTCATGGCCTGTCAGTTCGAATCGCTGGTCCAGCCCTTGATCGTGCTCGTGACCGTGCCGCTGGCGATGGTCGGCGTGGTGTTCACACTCGACGCGCTCAGCGTGCCGATTTCCGTGACGGTCTTCCTGGGAGTGATCCTGCTCGCTGGCATCGTGGTCAACAATGCGATCGTGCTGATCGACCGCGTCAACCAGCAGCGCGCCGCCGGCCACGGCCTGGTCGAGGCCTTGATCGATGCCGGAAGAACGCGCCTGCGACCGATCATGATGACCACGGCGACCACCGTGCTGGGCCTGCTGCCGCTGACCGGCTGGCTCGAGCAGGTCCCTCTGCTCGCCTCGCTCTCCGGCGGTGAAGGGGCCGAGATCCGCGCGCCGATGGCGATCACGGTGATCGCCGGATTGTCGGTTTCGACCTTGCTCACCCTGATCGTGATCCCGGCGGTCTACTATCTCGTCTACCGTAGAACCGCACGAGTTTCCGTCTGACCATGCAGCACGAGATCCAGGCACCGAACCGACCGGAGACCGGCTTCTTCGCCGTGCTGGTGCGCCGTCCGGTGACGCTCTTCGTGGTGTTCGTCACGATGATGGTGATCGGAGTGATCGCCTACGTGCGGATTCCGCTGCAGATGATGCCCGACGGCATCGTCGAGCCTGGGTTGCAGGTCTACGCGGTCCACCCCGGATCGAGCGCGGAGGAAAACGAGGAGCAGGTGGCGCGCGTCCTCGAGGAGGAACTGCGCACGATCACCGGGATCGGGCACATCTCGTCGAATTCGTCCGATGACCAGGTCGGCATCTCGGTGCAGTTC
>JBDTVN010000212.1:0-2567 GCA_040007155.1 Chloroflexota bacterium | reverse complement strand
GCGGCCGATCCCTACCGACCCGCGGCGGCCGACCAGCTGCAGACGCTCGGCCAACAGATCGACGTGCCCGTCTACCGCGCGCCGAACGGCACCAAGGTGCTCGACATCGGCCGCGCGGCCGTCAGCGAAGCCAAGCACAGCGGTCGTGACGTGGTCATTCTCGACACGGCTGGTCGCACGTCAGTCGATCAGCCACTGCTCGCAGAAATCCGCGACCTGGCCAAGGCGCTCGAGCCGTCGGAGACGCTCTTGGTCGTCGATGCGATGGTCGGCCAGGAGTCGGTCGCGGTTGCTCAGGCGTTCGCGCAAGCCGCGCCGATCACCGGCCTGGTGCTGACCAAGATTGATGGCGACGCCCGGGGCGGCGCGGCACTGTCGATCAGCGCGGTCACCGGCGTCGCGGTCAAGTTCCTGGGCACGGGCGAGAAGACCGACGCGCTGGAACCATTCCACCCCGACCGATTGGCCGGGCGCATCCTGGGCATGGGCGACGTGCTGACGCTTGTTGAGAGGGCGCAGGAGCATGTCGACGAGAAGCAGGCCGAGGAGCTTGCGCGCAAGCTCCAGAAAAACACGTTCACGCTCGAGGACTTCCTGGGCCAGATGCAGCAGATCAAGAAGATGGGCCCGATCGGCGGATTGCTCGAGCTCATCCCCGGCATGGGTGGCGCGGCCAAGGAGGCACAGGCCGCGGTCGAACGCGGCGATCTCAAGCGCGTCGAGGCCATCATCCAGTCGATGACACTTGCCGAGCGGCGCGCCCCCGACCTGCTGAACGGGCCGCGCAAGCGCCGCGTGGCGCGCGGCTCGGGCACTAGCTTGCAGGACGTGAATCGGCTGCTCAAGCAATTCACGCAGATGAAGCAAATGATGAAGCAGCTCAGTGGCGGCGTTGGCAGGCGCGGGATGCTGCCCATGGGCCGGCGCCGGTAGCATCGGCCGCGCATGAGCGATCACGACACCGACCAGTCACCCGCGCCGATCAAATCTGACGGATCGGTATTCAGTAATCCAGCTTCAGCCAGACCATCCGACGTGACGGCCGAGCCCGCGAGCTCACAGCCAATGACCATGAACAATCGGTGGCGCTGGGCAGTCGTCGCACTGGCCACCGTGTTGGTGGTCGGTCTGCTCGGCGCCGTTTTTGTTCTCGCCCGGCCGGGTGGCGGCACACCGTCAACAGTCGCGCGCTATGCGCCGGCTAACAGCGCGGCCTACCTCGAGCTGCGCGAAGACCTGCCCGGCGATCAGCACAACCTGCTGGCCCAGTTCATGAGCCATTTTCCGGGTTTCGCCGACCAGGCCGCTTTTGACACCAAGCTCAACGAGACGCTGGATTCGATCCTTGGCTCGAGTCCGGCCGCGATGTCATGGACAACCGACGTTGAACCCTGGTTTGGGGGCGAGATTGCGGTGTTTTCGTCGCCAAACGCATCGACCCTTGCGGGGCCGAACATGAACGCGGCGCTGTCAGTCAAGGATGCCGAAGCGCTGCAGAACGTTCTTGACGCCCGATTCAAGGATGTATCGTCGACTGACCGCGACTACCAGGGCCAGACCGTCAGGACGCTACTGACCCCGGATGCGAGTGGCGTCTCGTATGTCGTTACCGCTGATGCCCTTGTCATTGCCTCGACCTTCCCAGAGATCCAGGCCGAGCTGGATGCCAAGGCCGATCGCAATCTCGGACTGGCCGACGATCAGTTCTTCCTACAGCAGCTGGGCGCGCTCCACGCCGACCGGCTGGGCACCTTCTACTTCGATGGCCGGTCCCTGGCCGGGTCGCTGGGAAATGAGCTCGGTGGCGAGCTTCCCGTCGCGTCCATGACCGGCTTGTTCACGCAGGCCGCGGCGGCGCGCGTAATGGGCGAAATCCGCGCTGACGGCGACCACCTCAGCCTGACCATGCGCACCGAGCATCCAGCGGACGCCGATCTGCCGCCACTGCCGTCGAACCATGGCAGTACGCTCGCGGACCTCGCACCCAAAGACGCGTTGGTCTACGCCGAGGTCCACGACGTGGGCCAGGCAATCAGCTGGATCATCCAACGCGGCGTGCAGGAACTGCCGAGCGCGTCAGGCGGCGTGCCGATCGACCTGTCGTCAATGCAGCAACTGCTTGGTTCGCCGCCGCAGGAATTCTTCGACTTCATCGTCGATGCGGCGGTATCGATCAGCGGGACGAGCGCCAATCCCGTTTACGGCCTGGTTGCCAGTGTCGACGACATGGCCATCGCCACGTCGCGCGTCCAGAAGATCACGGCGCTGCTGCACATGCTTACCCAGTTCGGCGGCGGCGTGACCTTCACCGACGAGACTCACGGCGCCGCGCAGGTAACCGTCGTCAAGTTCGCCGCGTCTGGATCCGCGGGGAGCGACACCACCCTCGCGCTCAGCTTGAGCAACGGCCACCTCTTGATCGGGACGCACGCCTTCGTGATCAATGCACTCGACCGGACGCGTGATCAATCGCTCGCCACGCGGCCCGACTTCCAGGCTGCGCTCAGCGCGGGCGGGACATCCAATGCTGGCGTCGCGTTTGTCGATATCGCAGCGCTCCGGACCTC
>JBDTVN010000211.1:0-2589 GCA_040007155.1 Chloroflexota bacterium | reverse complement strand
CCGACGCGGGCCAGACCTGGTCGAAGGTCGACCTCGCGGCGGGGCTGGAGGACGTGTTCTTCGCGACGCCGAGCGCGGGCTGGTCGGTCGGGAGCGTGGGCCGCGTGCTGCGCACGACGAACGGCGGCGCGAGCTGGATTTCGACCAGTCTTCCGGGCATCGGCTCCACGCTGCGGGCCGTTCATTTCACCGACGCGAGCAGCGGCTGGCTGGTCGGCGACAGCGCTCGGAGCTTCAAGAGCCAGGACGGTGGAGCGTCCTGGACCCCGTTCAACGTGCCGAGTACCGCGCACTTCAGCGACGTCTTTTTCGCGGATGGGCTCCGCGGTTGGATCGCGGCAGGCGACTCGGTGCTGCGCACGAGCGACGGTGGTGCGAGCTGGCAAGGCGCGGCCCTGCCGGCCGGAGCTCGAGCCGACAAGCTCTCGGTGCTCGGCGGCAACTGGCTGTGGGCAACCGGAACTCCCGGCGTGATCGCGAACTCGAACGACGGCGGCGTCTCGTGGACAACGCAGTTCACCACGCCGGGCATCCCGCTCTTCGACGTGTCCATGGGAGACCTCTCTGCAGGGATCGCCGTCGGCGTCGACGGCTGCATCTTCCGCACCACGAACGGCGGGTCTGCGTGGACGCAAGTTGCCGGCGGATCTCCGGGAGCGACGAAGCTCGTTTTCGATGTCGTGCGCCGCGGTGCGAAGGTTTGGGCTGCGCTGACGAACAGCGTCATCCTGCGTTCGACCGACGACGGCGCGAGCTGGACGGAGATCGCCGCCGGCCTGCCGCAGACGAGCTGGCGCGCGATCGATTTCTTCGATGACCAGGTCGGCTACGCCGTCGGCGAGCGGCAGGGCTTCTACCCGACGACCGCGTGGACGACCGACGGCGGCCTGACCTGGCAGCCGACGTATTGGAACGGCATGTACGACTTCTGGGACGTCGACGCACTCAGCGCGAGCGAAGCCGTCGCCTGCGCGGACAACGGACTTTGGCGCTCGACCAACGGCGGACTTGGTTGGAGCTTCGTCAACACGACGCCGCTCTCCGGATTCTTCGGCGCGGATTTCATCGATGCCAACCAGGGCTGGGCGGTCGGCTACGACTTCATGAAGACGATCGACGGCGGCCAGACCTGGTCGCACGTGCTCGCGCCATCCACGGTGTTCCGTGACGTCGCCTTCGCCGATGCGCTGCACGGCTGGGCCGTGGGCGACGGCGGAAGAGTCCTCGCGACCGTCGACGGCGGCGCGAGCTGGACGCCGCAAACTTCGGGCACCGCTGCGGACTTGTGGACAGTCGAGGCCCTCAGTCCGAGCGTAGCCTGGATCGGCGGCAGCGGCGGATTCTGCGCGCGCACCCTGGATAGCGGGGCGAGCTGGACACCGCTCGCGCCCGTCGGATTCGCCGGCACCGATTGCTATGGGAGCAGCTTCCAGGGCAGCGACGACGGTTTCCTTACGGGCTACTACCCGACCTCCGGCATCTGGAAGCGCAAGCCTCCGACCTGCGGCTGGTCGAACTATTGCCAAGGCAAGCTGAGCTCCAACGGCCTGGTGCCGCAGCTCGACGCGATCGGCATTCCCAGCGTCGCGCAAGGCTCGTTCACCGTGCGCGCAACGCAAGCCGTGCCCAATGCCGTCGGCCTGGTGATCTACAGCAAGACCGGGATCGCGAGCCTGCCCTTCGGCGGTGCGATCCTCTGTGTGGCACCGCCGATCACGCGCCTGCCCGCGCAGGTCTTCGGCTCTTCGGGATCGGCGAACTTCGTGGTCGGCGTGTCGCCGGCGATGAGCGCAACCTCGCGTTGGTATCAGCTCTGGCAGCGCGACTCGCACCATCCCGATGGGACCGGGATGACACTCAGTGATGGACTGGTCGTGAACTTCTGCCCCTGACGCCGCACTGACACAAGGCATACGACAGACTGCAGGAACGAATCGTGTTGTGAGCGTCGCGCTGCTCGCGCGTGAAACCCGGCACATCGTCCCCGCGCTCGACTCGCGAGAAATCGCGCGCGGGTGTACCTTCCTCCTGATGACGGTGCATCCAGGCAGGTGGATCGAATCATCGGAAGGAGCATCATGATTCGAATCCGTGCCCTGAGTCTTCTCGCCTCGTGCACCGCGCTCCTCGGCGCGATGAGCGAAGCCCGCGCCCAGTCGGGCATTTTCGGCTGGGGTCAGCGCGTCTTCGACAGCCGCTGGAACAACGAGTCCTTCGTGCAAGTCGCGGCTGGCTCGAACCACACGCTCGCCTTGCGCGGCGACGGCTCGATCGCGGCCTGGGGAGACAATCTGAACAGCGAGTGCAACGTGCCCGCGCCTCCCGCCGGACTCAGCTACCTCGAAGTGCGCGGCGGAGACAAGCACAGCCTCGCGCGTTTGAGCGACGGCTCGGTCGTGGCCTGGGGCGACAACAGCTCGGGTGAGTGCAACGTGCCCGCGCTCCCGCCGGGTGTGAGCTATGTCCAGATCTCCGCGGGCTGGGACTACAGCCTCGCCTTGCGCAGCGACGGCTCGCTCCTCGCCTGGGGATACAACCAGGACGGCCAGTGCAACGTCCCGATCCTTCCGATCGGTCTCGCCTGGGTCG
>JBDTVN010000210.1:0-2603 GCA_040007155.1 Chloroflexota bacterium | reverse complement strand
CCGACCAGAGCAATTCCCAGAGTCGCTCGGTATGACGGGGATCTTCGCCCAGGAGCAGTTGCGCCAGATAGCTGTCGAGCAGGCTCTTGATGGCGAGCCCGCCGACGCCGACAGTGGTGCACCATCCCGACCCGGTCACACCGGTATCCGTCTCGATGGTGGTCAGGACCAGTTCCTGGTGCGTGATCAGGTACTTGGCCGACATGAAATGCTCCTTGAGGGGGAGCCGGTAAGCCTGCGTTGTTACACGTTCGATCTTCATGGTCAGAAGCTTCGCAGTAGATGAGGTAACCACAGGACCACGCCGGGGACTACGGCGCAGAGCAGGAGTACCAGGAACAAGGGGATCAGGAATGGGATCAAGGCAATCGCCAGGCGTTCGACCCGGATGTCGGCGACCCGGGCCACCGCATACATGACGAGGCCGACCGGCGGATGGACCAGGCCGATCACCAGCGCAAGCACGGTCACCACGCCGAAATGCACCAGGTCGATGTGCAGAACCTTGATTGCAGGCAGCAGTATCGGCACCAGCAGAATCATCGCTGCGACGGGTTCCATCACCAGTCCCACCAGAATGTAGATGCCCACCATCAGCAGCATGAGGATGGTCGGGTTGGCGATCTCCGTGCCGAGCCACATCGCGACCTGGACCATGACGCCGGTGCGCGCGACCATCCACCCGAGCAGTGAGGTCGCCGCGACGAGCAGGAACAATGCCCCGGACGTAGTCACCACGCGGACGACGATATCGACCAGATGCCGCAGTGTCATCTCTCCGTAGAGTGTCGCCACGACGAGCGAATAGGCCGTCGCGACGATGGCCGCTTCGGTGGGCGTGAACAGGCCCGAATAGATGCCGCCGACGACGAGCACCGGATTGATGAGCGATGGAATCGCATCCTTCGAGGCAGCCCACAACTCTCCTTTGGGCTGCTTCTCCAGCGACGGGCACTTGCCCATCCGCGAATAGATATAGACCGTGATCATCAACGACAGCCCCATCAGGAGGCCGGGCACGATTCCGGCGAGGAAGAGCTGTCCGACCGAAGCGCCTGCCAGCGCCGCGTAGATGACCATCGGCACGCTCGGCGGGATGATGGGGCCGATGGTCGACGCCGCGGCGGTCAGAGCGGCGCTCATCTCGACGTCGTAGCCGCGATCCTTCATCGCCTTGATCTCCATCGTTCCGAGTGCCACGGCTTCGGCGAGTGCCGATCCTGTCATCCCGGCGAAGAGCATGCTCGCCACGACATTGACCTGACCGAGACCGCCCGGCAGCCGGCCGACCAGTGCCGCGGCGAGCCGGAAGATCCGTCGCGTCATGCCACCTGTGTTCATGATCTCGCCCGCCAGCATGAAGAACGGCGCGGCGATAAGGACAAAACTCGTCAGGCCATCGACCATGACCTGCGCGGCAACCAGATGCATGCGCTGGCCGAGTTCGAGTGCGACCGCGCTCAGCGCGATGCCGCCGACGCCGAAGGCGATGGGCAGCCCGACGGCAACGAGCGTCAGAATGGCCAGGACAGCGCCTGCGAGCAGCATTGTTTCAGCCCCTGAGTGTGGATCGTGCCGGCACTAGATGATGCTGGCCGCCGTGCTGTCACCTGCACCGCGACCGTCATCCCCGGCGCTTTGTCGCCACCTCTCGCGGAGCCGCCGGATCGTCGCGATCAGGCAACCCAAAGCGCCAACGAGCGTGCCGAGATAGAGGTAGCCGACGCGATAGCCGGGGAGGAGTCCTGGTACGTGGTCCCAGGTCTGCCGGGTCATTCCGATCAGACCGGCGATGAACACTAGAAAGAAGGCGATTGCCATTGCGGCCAGCAACAGGTCCAGCGCCTTCCGCCCGCGGGGTGACAGCCGCCTCGACACGGCGGAGTACCCGATCTCGACGTAAGGATGCTCGTTGCGCCGGGACGCGATGGCGGCCCCCACGAACACGATCCAGACGAACAGCGGGATGCTCAATTCACCGATCCAGACAAACGAGAGTCCGAACGGGCGGCCGAGTACCTGTACCAGCAGGGCCGTGAACAGCAATCCCACCAAACCCAGCGCCACCCATTCAAGCGGCGCCAACCTGCGCGGAGCCGGTGCATCCGGCTCCTCGACGGCGGCGGCGCGCACTTATTTCACGGCCTGGATACGGCTCAACAACTTCGGTCCTTCGTCGCCCATCACTTCACGCGGCACATCCTTGACCAGGTCCTTCATGCCGGAAAAGTCGGGCTTCACGAGTTCCATGCCGCCTTGACCTTTGGTGGTCAGCCACGTGATGTCGGCTTGCTGCGCGGCTTTGGCCTGCCCGGATGTCCAGGTTGCGGTGTCGCGGAACGCCCCTTCGAGCAGTGCGCGTTCCTCCGGTTTCATGGCCGCGTATCGCGTGTCGGAGATGAAGAACGCCTGCATCTGCGGATAGTGGTCGCTCAACATCAGATACTTCTGCACCTCGAACAATTTGTTGGCGATGATGAAGTTCGGCGGATTTTCCTGTGCGGTCACAGTTCCGGTCTGCAGGGCCAACTGGAGTTCGGTGAACGCAACGTTGGCGATGGCGGCTCCTGTCTTGCTCCAGGTGGCGATCCACATTTGCGCGG
>JBDTVN010000209.1:0-2608 GCA_040007155.1 Chloroflexota bacterium | reverse complement strand
GGCGGGCAATCCAAGGAGATGGCGGTAAGGCGTTGAGTGAGGTTCCTCGGAATCTGGAGGGTTCTGTGAGGTCGCGCTCACGCGAAGGCGCGGCAGGCGCATGTTACGCGACCTCATTGAAGCCGGATTGAACGAAGGCGCGGGAGGCTATGCGCGATTTTGCAGCTATGGGGATTGTTTGAGATCGCAAGGCCCGATCTGCTGGCTCGGCACGTGAGGCAGAGACACGAGATGTGCACATCGGGGAAGAGTTGAGATCAGACGCGCTTCGCCGGAGATCGCGATAGACTTTTTGCTGCATCGGACGGTTGTTGTCGCGCAGTGTGACAGCACGGATTCGACATCGTCCGCGATGATCGAGACGCTGGGAGCGGAATGACGAATGATGATCGTCGTGCACGGCATGACTTGGCTCACGATGTGTCGCATCGGAACGGTGATGTTCGAGGGCTGGAGCGGCTGAAGCTGTGTCGAAAGCGCTCAATGATGCGCATGACGCCACCACAATCGGGACAGGCAGGAACCTCGACGCAGGTTTGAGCTTCCGAATCCACAGGCGGCGGCTGGCCATCGTTTGGGGCTGTCCGCTCGCGATCGAGAAGTTCGCGGCAAAGGGCGAGCTTGGCAGCGCGATGGCGGTTGGCCATGAAGCCGAAGTGGCGGATGCGGTGGAAGCCGTCGGGCAGCGTGTGAAGCAGGAAGCGGCGAATGAACTCGTCGGGCTTGAGCCTCATGATTTTTGTCGCGCCGTTTTGGCGGTAGTCCTTCCAGTTGAAGGCGACATGATGATCGTCGAGAGCGAGAATCCGGCTGTTGGCGATCGCGACGCGATGGGTGTAGCGGCCCAGATAAGCCAGGACCTGGGCGGGTCCGCCGAACGGTCTCTTGGCGTAGACGACCCAGTTGATGCGTCGCGTGGCGGTGATGCAACCAGCGAAAGCGTCGGGCCTGGCCAAGAATGCAAGATCGCCGAAGAAATGCAAGGCGCCGGCATTGAAGGCAGCTGTCAGACGTTTGAGAAAAGCTGCGCGAAACAGCCGGGCGAGCGGTTTGACGGCCAGGAAGAAGTTCGGCCGGCTGGCGATCCAGCGGGTCCCATCGGGTGAGAGGCCGCCGCCCGGCACGACGCAGTGAATGTGGGGATGATGCGTCAGCGCCTGTCCCCAGGTATGGAGGACGGCGACACCGCCGACCTCGGCGCCGAGCCGTCTCGGATTGGCGGCGAGCGTCGAGATGGCTTCTGCTGCGGCCTTGAACAGGATCGCATAAACGATGGCCTTGTTCTGAAAAGCGATCGCGGCGACCGGCGCGGGAAGTGTAAAGACGAGGTGGAAATAGGGTACCGGCAGCAGGTCGGCCTGACGCGCGGCGAGCCACTCGGCCCGGGCTCGCCCCTGACACTTCGGACAGTGCCGATTGCGGCAGGAATTATAGGCGATGCGCGTCAGGCCGCAGTCGTCGCAAGCCTCGACGTGCCCGCCCAGTGCCTCGGTTCGACACGCAACAATGGCGCTCATCACGCGCCGCTCGACGCGGCCGAGATGACCGGCATGGTCACGACGATAGGCATCGCCATGCCGGCGCAGAATATCGGAAATCTCGATGGCGGGCCTGTTGGGGCGGGCCATGACCCGCATCATCCAGGCGGCGTCACCTCCAGCGACAGGCGATCGAGCGGGCTCTGCGTCGCCCGGATCGTATGGGTGGCGACCTGCGTATAGCGCGCCGTCGACGACAAATTATTGTGCCCGAGCAAGACCTGGATGATCCGGATGTCGGTTCCGTTCTCCAGAAGATGCGTCGCGAAGCTGTGGCGCAACGTGTGCAGCGTGACGCGCTTGGTGAGGCCAGCCGCCTTCGCCGCCGACCGGCAGGCGGCGTGCAACACGGTCTGATCGATCGGATGATCTTCGTCACGACCGGGGAATAGATAAAGCCGCGGCCGGGCGAGCCGCCAGTAGGTGCGCAGGATGCCCAGCAGCTGGGGCGACAGCATCACGTTACGATCCTTCGCGCCCTTGCCGTGACGCACCTGGATGACGCCGCGGGCGCTGTCGATATCCTCGATCCGCAATCCCGCGACCTCGGAGGCCCTGAGCCCGGCAGCATAGGCGGTGGTGAGCGCGGCGCGGCTCTTCAGGCTCGACACGGCCTCGAGGAACTGCACGACTTCGTCGGCACTCAGCACCACCGGTAGCTTGAGGGGTTCTCGCGCGTAGGGAATGCGTTCCGGGATGAGCGCCTCGCCGAGCGTGACGCCGTAGAAAAACCGTAGCGCACAGACGATCTGGTTTAAGGCCGGCCACGAGATGCCGGTCGAGACCAGGTGCACCTGGAAGGCACGGACGTCTTCCAGCTCCAACCGGTCTGGAGATTTGCCAAAATAGCGGCTGAACTTCGAAACCGCGCTGATATAGGATCGCTGCGTCGCCGGCGATAAATTACGGACGGTCATGTCCTCGATCATGCGACGACGCAAAGGGCTCATCGTGGCCATCTGGAAACCTCCTGTCTGAGGGGTGGGCTGCAACACCCACATCCTCTCAGGCAGGAGGCCGCCTATGCGACCTCGCAGATCACGCCGCGGCAGCGGCTTCGTTCAATCCTG
>JBDTVN010000208.1:0-2668 GCA_040007155.1 Chloroflexota bacterium | reverse complement strand
CTCCCGGGAGGTGGTGCAGCTAGAACGATCTAACACTGCACATCACCTCCTTTCGTTCGCTACCAATTTATCACGCACTGGGCACAGGAGACAACGTCGGGGTCGGCGAGGGTGTCGGTGGCGCTTCGGTTGTAACAGGCGATCCTGCGACCAGGTCGAGAACCACCTCGATGCCCTTCTCGAGCACCGCGTCGTCGGCTGGCTGCTCACCGTCGGGCGGAGCAATGTTGATGTTCGGGTAAAGACCGACGCCGTGAATCCAGGTCTGGTCGGGCGTGAGCCACTTCCGGACCGACAGTCGGTAACCGCCGGCGCCGGGCAACTCCTTGAACTCCTGGATCGTGCCTTTGCCGTAGGTCTGCGATCCGATCAGGAGCGCACGCTGATTGCCCTGCAGCGCCGCCGACACGATCTCGCTTGCGCTGGCTGTGCCGCCGTTGACCAGCACGACCATGGGAATTGCCGTATCTGTTGCCGCGCCCCCGGGCAGTGGGTGTTGCGGTTCAGCAGCGCCGCTGGCCGATTGCTCAAAGTAGAGCGGATCGGCGCTGGTGAATTCACTGGCGATCTTCTGGGCCGCATCGACGTAACCGCCCGGATCGTCGCGTAGATCGAGGATCAGCGCCTCGACGTGGTTGGTTTGAACGAGTGTCGTAAGCAGGTCGTGCAGATCCTGGGCGGATGCGGATGAGAAGCCGCTGACCTTCAAATAGCCGACACGACCGTCGGCGAGCAACTGGCTGGTGACGTCTTCGCGCACGACAGTGTCGCGCGTAATCGGCACGTCCAGGGTCTGCCCAGCGCGGACGACGGTCAGCGTCACGACCGAGCCCTTGGGGCCGCGGATGGTGGGCACGACATCGTCGAGGGTCTTGCCCGCGGTCGACGCGCCGTCAACGGCGGTGACGATGTCTGTCTCCTGCATTCCCGCCGTCAGCGCCGGGGAGCGGCGCACGACGTGCGTCACGACCAGCCGGCACGTGTCAGAGATCGTGGCGCACGACTGACCGGCGTTGTCGTGCGTCGCCATCACGAGCCCGACGCCTTCGAACTCGCCCGAGATGCCGCCGAGCGACGCGCGGTATTCCTCTTCAGTCAGATACTGCGAGAACGGGTCGTTGAGCGCACCGAAGATGCCTTTGATCGCGCCCTCAACCAGCAGATGCGGATCGACCTTGCCGACGAAGTTCGAGCTGACGTCGGTGTACGCGTCCCAGAAGGGTCGGAACAAGTCCTGGTTGGTGTCGGTCGTGCCCGGCGTTGCGCCGGCGAGGCGGCCCAGGGTGAAGCCGCTGACGAAGAGCGCGCCGCCGCCCAGGACGGCCACCACCAGCAGCGCCAGCAGCATGGAAGCGCGCGACGAATGGCGGCCGGGCTCGGCAGGAGGCGCCTGGAGGTCAGCCATGTCGGCTGTGTAGGACGTGTCTGAGGATTGGTCGGCACGCTGGTTATCGGTCACGGCAAGTCACTCTAGGTCGGTCGGCTGTGAGTCGGCCGAATCAGTCCGAAAGGGTCTTAAGGCAGCGCGAAGGTCGAGGGCAGGTAACGCGTGTGGTCGATCGTCAGTTCCGAAGCGCAGAAGATGATCGGTGGTCCATCGAGCCGCATGCCCGCGCGCAGCAATGCGGCGAAAGGTTCAGCCGCCGGGCCGGGCACGTTGATCATGTAGTTCTCGATCGTGTCGATCACGCGCATCAACTCACCAATGACCGGCAGGATCAGTTCGCGCCGTTCCACGACGACCGGACCGAGCCTGCCCGAGGACTGGGCATAGCCATAACCGACTGGGCGCCCGGCTTCGAAGAGGCCGTACAACTTGCGATCCCAACTCTGCCACGCGGCGTGGTCTGACTCTCGTGCGAAGCCCGTAACAGCGCGATCGAGGACCGATGCCTGATCGACCTCGAGCGGACCAAGTGAAAGCCCCGCCGGCAGCCCTGGCAACGTCTCGCGCGGGCGGCCGGTGATCGAGTAAAGCGGCACACGCGGAACCATGCCGTACATCGCGTACAGCGCAGCCGAGATCGGTTGGACGGAGAAAATGCACACCGCTGTCTTGGTGGCACCGGCCATCGAACGCTCGAGCAGCGCCCTGCCCAGGCCCTTTGACTGTGCGTCTGGCGCAATGAAGAGGAACGAGAGGAAGACCAAATCCTCCCGCTGCGCTGACATTGAGAAGCCCTGGACTCGACCCTCGCTCTGCGCGAGCCACGCCCGGTGCGGCGACGTAGCCTGGATGTGGCCGAACAGGCGCGTCAGCGCGATGCGGTTGCGCGGCATGATCGGCAACCCGCGCTTGTTCATAAGGTCGTCATCGGCAGCGTAGAAGACGTCCGCACAGGCCTCTATGTCGGCCGGGTCGATGGGTCGGAAGTTCACGCGGGCACGCTCGTGGCTAACCGTTCGAGCTCAGCCTGCATGAATGCGTCAAGATCGCCGTCGAGCACCTCAGTTGTCGCGCTCGTCTCGTGGTTGGTGCGGTGGTCCTTGACCATCTGGTAGGGGTGCAGCACGTACGAGCGAATCTGGTTGCCCCAGCCGGCTTCGACGTGTTCGCCACGCAGAGTCGCCAGTTCCTTCTCACGCTCCAGGATGCGCCGCTCTAGCAGGCGGGCCTTGAGGATCTTCATCGCTGATTCGCGGTTCTGGTGCTGCGAGCGCTCGTTCT
>JBDTVN010000207.1:0-2674 GCA_040007155.1 Chloroflexota bacterium | reverse complement strand
GCATCTTTGCGTCACCCTCGGCGTGGCCGCCGCCGAAGGCATAGATGTAGCGCTTCGCGGCCTTGTGGGCGCGCTCGGAAGGCATGGTCGGGGTCTGAGTCATTGAAACGGTGACCTCGAAGTCAGTGAAGCCGGCTTAACAACTCGGCTGTGATCTTTAGACGCCCGATTGTACGCGCGAAGCCCCAGCCGACCTGCCAACATCAGTCCAACGATGTTCGAGAGTTACGACCAGCCGATGGCCACGCGCAGGGTGTTCCTGCGACGCGTGTTGCGCCAGGTTGCCTTCGCCGTCGTGCCCCTCGTGATCTCGCTGTTCGTGGGCTGGGTGGGGTACATGCTCCTGGCCCAGCTGGGACCGATCGATGCCTTCTTGAACGCGGCGATGATCCTGGGTGGCATGGGCCCTGTCGACGTGCTCACCAATGACGCGGCGAAGATCTTCGCCGGCCTGTACGCGGTGTACTCCGGCGTTTTCTTCCTGGTGATCGCCGGACTGATCCTGGCGCCCTTCTTCCACCGGGTGATGCACCGGCTCCATCTCCCGGCCGACGACGAGGCTGTCGACGCCACGGACAAGCCCGCCAAACGCGGTACCAAGCGCACCAAGTGAAGTCCCGTACCATGCGTCGCGCATGACACTGCCAGCCATCGACCAAACCCAGATCGCGCCCGAGCACGAGCTGTACAACGCCAGTCTCGTGCGGCGCGCAGACGAGTCCGCGTCGCTCGGCTATTTCTGGGTGCGCTTCGATAACGAGCCGACGCCGTTTGCGCCTGGCCAGTACATGACCATCGGCGTCTATGTCGACGGCAAGATCGTCCAGCGGCCGTACTCGGTCGCGTCACCGCCGTTCAGCGCGGGCACCGACGGTTACGAGTTCTACGTGCGCCTCGTCGAAGGCGGCACGTTCACGCCTTTGTTGTGGCGGATGCCGGTCGGCCAGCGAATGCGCATGATCGGTCCCAAGGGCAAGTTCCTGCTCCAACCCGATGATGCGCGGACACACGTCTTCATCTCGTCCGGCACCGGCAACGCGCCATTCGTCGCGATGATGAAGCAGATGCTCCATGACGGGGCACCGCGCAAGGCCGTGTTCCTGAACGGCGTCTCCTACGCGCACGAGATCGGCTATCGCTCGCTGGTGCAGGGCTGGGAGCAGGACGGCGGCTATCCGGTGATATACATCCCAACCGTGTCGCGCCCTGATGCGCCGGAAAACGCGGACTGGACGGGCCGTTTCGGTCGTGTCGAGGCGATCCTCGAGCCGGTGCTCGACGAGCTCGGCCTCGCGCCGGCCAACAGCGTGGCGTATATCTGCGGCAACCCGGACATGATCATGACGGCCGAAGAGAAGCTGCTTGCCCGTGGGTATGCCGAGGAGCAGGTACACAAGGAGCTGTACTGGCCCAAGGGCAAGGAGCCGCGCGGCCTGGCTGGCGCGGACCTGGCGACCGCTATCGACGCTGCCGAGGACAACGCCGACCAGTAGCGCCTATTTGATGGCGAACTCGAGGAATAAGTCCGGCCCGGGCTGATCAAGGAACGTGATGTTGTCAGCCGTCAGGTTGACGCTGAAGGTGGCCGTAAGCGGCGATCCAGCAACCACTCGATCCGCGGTGAGCGTGAAGTTGTAGTTACCCCCGCTGAAGAACCAGCCGCCGGGCGCTTCGAACAGGCTGAGTGGCGACGCGGCATTGCTCGGGCTCACGACCAGCGGCAGCGCGTCACCAACGTACTGGTACGTCAGCTGGCCCGTTGTGGCGTCGGTGACGAGGCGCAGCTGCTGTGTCCACCTGAAGTCGGCCGGGGCCACTGTCGAGTCCGCAGCGACGACGTGCAAGGTCATCCCGCGGATCACCTCGACTCGATTGTTCTGCGCCGTGTTGACGAACGCTGGTTGGAGGTAGAGGTAGGCAGCGCCCGACGATCGGCCCTGGGCAATGCGCACCTGGGCCGGCATCAGCAACGTGACCGACGGCTGCTGGGTCGAGGTGTAGATCGCGACGACCGACAGCGCCAACGACAGCAGCGCGGCGGTCAGCGGCACCCAGCCCAGGCTCACCAACCGCGCCAGCCCACCACGGGCGCGGCCGGCCGCCACCGCAGATGGATCGGTTTCAGCAGCGGCTGCCTGCGCCAGCGGCAGGATCGGCGGCGGGTCGCCCAAGGTGCGTCTCGCCTAGGCCGCGGGCAGCGACGCCGCGAGGCGGTCCAGGATGAGGCGCTTCACGCCTTCGACTGGGACACGCTCCTGGGTCATCGAGTCGCGATCGCGAACCGTGACCGCGTCGTCCTCGAGCGAGTCGACGTCGACGGTGACGCACCACGGCGTGCCGATCTCATCCTGGCGGCGGTACAGCTTGCCGATCGACGCGGTGTCGTCATAGACGGCCATCATGTCGCGTCGCAGGTCGGTCACCAGCTTGTGGCAAAGGTCGACGATCTCGGGCCGCTTCTTGAGCAGCGGCAGGACGGCCACCTTGTATGGCGCCAACTGCGGGTGGAGCGCCAGCGACACGCGCGTCTCACCGCGCACCTCCTCCTCGCGGTAGGCGTCGATCAGGAAGGTGAAGGCTGCGCGATCGGGGCCACCGGCCGTCTCGACGACCCACGGGACGAACGATTCGTTCGTGACCGGATCGAAGTACTCGAGGTTCTCGCCGCTCTCCT
>JBDTVN010000206.1:0-2694 GCA_040007155.1 Chloroflexota bacterium | reverse complement strand
CATCGTTCGCGGCTTCTACCTCGCCGACAGCGAGGCGACGGCATGGGCCGAGTGGTATCGCCACGGTGCCGAGCTGGGTGTGCCGCCGCAGAGCCGCCTGCCGCGCGTCATGCGCAGATTCGAGGTTGATCTCGACGAAGTGGCCGACCTGACCGCCGCGGATGCCGTCCCACAAATGAAGCCCACTCGACGGCAGTGGCGGATTACTCAGCCGATAGGCGAGAACCATTGGAAAGAGGGCCGACTGGGCCTGTTGGTTCCGTCAGCAGCCCATGCGGATAGTCGGGTGTTGGTCGTTTTCCGACCGACTGATGATCCGCCGCTCGGCATTGCTCCCCTGGCCCGCCCCAAGAGGTATGACGAGCTGCCGCCTTTGCCGACGGGCTTGCGAACCTAGCCTCGCACCAGCGCGTACGCGATGCCGTCGTAGCCCTTGGTGCCGACGGTCTGGAGAATCGTTGCGTCGACGCGTGGATCGCGGGCGAGCATCTCATTGAAGCGGCGGATCCCTTGGACGCGGCTGTCGGGGCTGTCGGCGTCGATGATGGCGCCGCCGCGAACGACGTTGTCGGCGATGATCAGCGTGCCCGGCCGCGACAGCTGAAGCGACAACTCGAGGTAGTCGGGGTAGCCGTCCTTGTCGGCGTCGATGAAGACCAGGTCGAACGGGCCGACCTTGTCCGCAACCAGCGCGGCCAGCGACTCGGCCGCAGGCCCAACACGAACCTCGGCGACGTCACCCAGTCCGGCGCGCGCCAGGTTGGCACGTGCCACCTCGGCGTGGCGCGGCTCCAGTTCGAGCGTCACCAGTCGGCCGTCGGCAGGCAGCGCCCGCGCGAGCCAGATGGACGAGTAGCCAGCGAGCGTGCCGACCTCCAGGATTCGCCGCGCGCTCACCGCCCGCGCCTGCAAATTCAGGAAGCGTCCCAGCGCGGCCGACACCTGGATCTGCGGCATGCCCGCGGCCACACCGCCGGCGACGGCGGCACGCAGGACGTCGTCATCGAGCCCGAAAAGTTCAACGAGATGGTCATCGACAGCGCTCCAACGGTCCATTCGAAGAGGATAGCCAGCAAATGCCGCTGAGCGGATTTGGATGGTCCGTCATTGTGCGGTTTGACAACGTTGAGCAGATGCACCGGAATGCCCTGGAAAAGCCCGGGGAAGGGGTGGTCGGAGGCCCTGTTCGCATGTAGGTTCGGCCTACCCCGCTGGACTATCGGCCCAAATCGGTGGTACTTAGGGCGACCACTGATTCAGGCGTGCGTTGATCACGATTAGGGAGCAATGGGATGGTTCGGCCAAGTCTTGTGCAGTTACTCGGCGCACCCGTCGTCGCGCTGGTCGCTGCCGTTTTCCTCTCGCGCCGACTGGGCGCTGCGCGCCGGTGTTGGTGCGGCTCGTTCAGGTCTGAGGCACTAGAGTGGTCGCAGGTCTGGAAGCAAGAGTGAGTCAGCAGCCCGTCGTTCGTCACTACCGCGGCGCGACCCGTGCGGATGTTGAGGCCGCATATCGCGCTGATGCTGCGCCCGCCATGGCGGCGGGCTATTTGCCGGTCGGGCACGTTTGGTCGCACGACACTCACGGCTTGCTGCTCGCGGTCAGCTACCAGGCCCAGGCAGCCCCAGTTCCTGATGTGGCCCAGCCAGAGTACGAGCAGTCGCAGTTCGCGCCGACTTCGAATGGCCACTACCCGCAGCCCGCCGAACCGATCGCACAACCCGAGCGTTACACGCCGCCTGCCGAGATGTACCAAGCCCCGGTAGGTATGTACGCGCCGGCTGAGACTGCCGCCGTGGCCGCCGCGCCCGCGCCGATGACGCCGCCTATGACGCCCGTCCTGACAGCACCCGCACCTGCCCCTGCGCCCGCACCTGCGCCCGCCCCTGCGCCCGTGTCGATGCCGTCAAACGGAGTCGACCACGACAGCGCTTCGTCGCGTCAGACGCGCCTGACTGTCCAGACGATGGATCTTCATACCGCAGGCGAACCACTGCGCCTCATCCGCAGTGGCTTCCCCGACGTGCCCCATATGCCCGTGCTCGAGCGCCGGCGCTGGGTGCTGGAGAACGCCGACTACGTCCGCCGCGCGATCATCCAGGAGCCGCGCGGCCATCGCGACATGTATGGCGCGATCCTTCTGCCGCCGCACAACGACCATGCCGATATGACCGTGCTGTTCATGCACAACGAGGGGTACTCCACGATGTGCGGCCACGGGATCATCGCGATCACGACCGGCCTCATCGAAGAGGGGCTCTTCCCCGCAACAGAGCCGGTCACGACCATCCGCTACGAGGTCCCCGCGGGCATCGTCGCCGCGAACGCCGCGACGGTTCAGCTCGAGGACGGTTCGTGGGCCGTGCGCGGCGTGCGCTTCACCAATGTGCCGTCGTACCTGGCTGCCCAGTCGCTCGCAGTCCGACCTGATGGCGTGCAGCTGTACGGCCCGTCCGCGCAGTACGGCGCGCTCAGCGTCGACATCGCTTTCGGCGGTGCCTACTACGGCATCGTCAACGCGGCTGATCTCGGATTGCGCGTCGTGCCCGAGCAAGCTGAAGCGCTGCGCCATGCCGGCGCGGCAATCACTGATGTCCTGCGCCGCGACCATACGCCGCAACACCCGACCGATCCGGCGCTCGGCTTCGTCTACGGCACGATCATCGTCGACATGGACCCGCGCACCTCGCCCGA
>JBDTVN010000205.1:0-2724 GCA_040007155.1 Chloroflexota bacterium | reverse complement strand
CGTGCCCAGCGTCCTTCCGCGCACCGTTCCGCTGACCGAGCTGCACACTCATCTTGGTGGCGCGGTCGCGCCGGCACTCATGTGGGGCATCGCCCATTCGCAGGGCATCCGGCTGCCCACCAAGGACTACTGGGAATTTCGCCGGCTGATCACCGTGTCGGCGCGGCGCGGCCGCTCCTTCGATGGCTATCTCGCGCTGTTCCACTGGACGGAGCTGATCCAGTCGTCGCCACTCGCCGTGGAACGAAGCGTGTACGAAGTCATCGGCGGCGCCTACCGCAAGAACAACATCACCACGATCGAGCTGCGCTTCAACCCCATGAAGCGCAACCGCGGCGGCGAGCAGGACCTCGACCACATCATCTCCGCCGCGATTCGCGGCATGGATCGGGCTGTCTTGGAGTATCCGGTCGCGCCCGGGTTGATCTTCTGCCTCGACCGCGCCTTTCGATACAACCTCAACGAGATCATTGCTGAGAAGGCGATCGCCTACCGTGGCCGGGGAGTGGTTGGCGTCGACATTGCCGGCCCTGAGTCGGCCGACTTCAAGCCGGCGGACTACAAGCGGCTGATGGAGCGGGTGCGGCGCAAGGGGCTGGGTGTCACCGTCCACACCGGTGAGGCGGGACCGGTCGAGGAGATCGCCGAGGTCATCGAGCAGCTCGAACCGACGCGCATCGGCCACGGCGTCAAGGCCGCTCGCGATAAGCGCACGATGGCGATGATCCGCGAGCGCGGCATCACCCTGGAGGTCTGTCCCACTTCCAATCTGAACACCAGGGTCGTGTCGGGCTGGGACGAGTTCCGCGACATCTTCGAGTTGTTCCGGCGCAACGGCGTGCGCTACACGATCAACACCGACGGGCCAGAGATGCTGCGCACCTACATGCGCGACGAGCTCGCGACGCTGGGACGTCTGGGCATCCTTTCTGTTGAGGAGCAGGAGCACGTAGTCGCCTGGGCCAAGGAAGCGTCCTTCGTGCCGCGCGCCGGCGACGCGCCGCTCCCTTTGCGCACTCCCGCCACGCGCAAGCGCGTCGAGCGCGAAGAGGCCTGACCGCCGCCGCCCCGCCCCACAGCCCCGCCGCGGGCAGCCCGCCGCCCGCCGCCGGCCGCGGCGCAGCCTTCGTGCCCCGAAGCGGGCAGCCTTCGGTCAAATACGAATCGGGGTAGTCGTAGTCGGAAGTCGGCCAGTTAGCCGTGCGGCAGCGCCGTCCGTTTCCTGACATCTACGACTGCGGCTGCTGCCTGACTGGATCGCGCTGACTACCACTACGGCCAGTCGTAAATGGCAGGACGACGCCGGTTTGTGTCATTTAGCAATGTGCGGGTTGCTATCCAGCGCAGCGGCCGCTCAGACGCCCGATTCGGCCGACTCTTGGCCGGTTTCGTGGTCAAAAGCCCCGCCTGGTCGCTACTAGCCTGGCCGGATACGTAGCCGAAGTTAGGTACTCCCAGAGGTGGTGGCACGGTGTCAGATCCCGCGCCAGAAGCATCTACTGGTCATCAAGTGCAAGGAGGCTCGACCATGCTGCGCCACAAATTTGCGACATCTCTCATCAGATCGACTGTCGCGACCATCGTTGTCTTTGCCATCGGTTTGGCCGTTGGCTCGGCGCCTGTTCTCGCCGCGTCGGGCGACCGCGCCGCCGTCGTAATTTGCAACTACAAGTATCTCGGCGACGACTCGATCTACTGGGGCGGGATCCTCAAGCGGATCGACGTCAGTCCTCCGCGCCTCTACGCGCTGAATTCATCGACCGCGAACGTAGGCTGGCGATTCATCGTCGAACGCCAGCGCTTCGACCAGCAGGTCAGTCCCGCGCCATGGAAGCAGACGTACAAGAGCACGCTTCAGACGGCTCAGGCCTCACCAACGGTGGCGGCCCCATTCGCGACCATGACTGTCAAGGTCAGGCTGCCGGTTCTTACTGACCCCCAGGAGTATTCGTGGAATGAGGTGTACTACCGCGTCACGCTCAAGCTCTTCTGGTACCGAGCGGACGGGACGACGCAGCAAGCCGTTACCCACAAGATGAAGCATTACGAGAACTGGATAGATGGCCACTATGGGTGGTCCGCGAAAGGCGACTATTCCTGCCCGGGTGGCCACAGCAACTACCAGTGATCTCGCGATGATCTCGCAGGTGAAGCCGAATGGCGCTGTCGGCGGGGTGCCTCCGATAGACTGACGGTCCGTGGATTTCGACCTTTCCCCCGAGCATGAGCTGCTGCGCAAGACCATCCGCGACTACCTCGCGCGAGAGGTCGTCGACAAGGTTGAGGACGCCGAGCGAGAGCGCCAATTCCCGACGGACATCGTGGCCGAGCTGGGCCAGATGGGCCTCCTGGGCGTCCCATTCCCTGAAGAGGAGGGCGGTGCCGGGCTCGACACGCTGGCCTATGCCATCGCGATCGAGGAGCTGAGCCGCGTGTGGGGCTCGCTCGGCATCATCGTCGCGGCGCATACGAGCCTCGGCTGCAACCCGATCCACTTGGCGGGCACTGAGGCCCAGAGGCAGCGCTTCCTGGTGCCTATGGCGTCAGGCCAGACGCTGGGCGCTTTCGGTTTGACCGAGCCTGAGGCGGGCTCCGACTCGGGCGGGACTCGGACCACAGCGCGTTTCGAGCCATCCAAGCGCGGCAACAGTGGCCACTGGATCATCAATGGCCGCAAACGCTTCATTACCAACGCCGGCCAGGCAGGGACGTACATCGTCACCG
>JBDTVN010000204.1:0-2746 GCA_040007155.1 Chloroflexota bacterium | reverse complement strand
GGCAACGTGATCGGCGTCGACGGCGGCGAGGCTACCGGCGCCCGCCGCGAGGGCGGTTAGGGAAGGGCTGTCGGAATCTGGACCTGAACGTTGATGTCGTTCGGTTTGCCGTTCTGAGTGGCGCCTGGGCCCATAAGGAAGTACCAGCCCGCCGCCAGAACCACGATCAGGACCACCAGGGCCAACAGGATCGTTCCAGCTGAGTTGCCGCCGCCCGTGACGACGACGGTGTCATGCGGTTCAGACATCGTTGCTCTCCTCGCACTACCTGGGGATCGAGAGAAGGAGGCTTGCCAGCAAGGCGACGCCTGCAACTAGCAACTCGACGATGCGCATGCCGCGCTCGCGTTGGCCGAACTGCTCATCGACGTCCGATACGAGCGGCTCGTCCCCGATTGCGGCCGTTGGCGCCATCATCTTTGCCATCCTCCCCTTTGCCCAAGGATGACTGCGGAGGCTTATCGCGGGCGCGTACCTATGTCGGCCGATTGCATCATTCTCGTAAACAAACGGTTCAATACTGGAAGAGCAACTCGCGGTACTTGGGCAGCGGCCACAGGTCGTCGGCGACCATCGTCTCTAGCTCATCGGCCACTTCGCGCAGCGCGTTCTGCGCTGGAATCACATCCGCCACGAAGGCCTGCGCCTCGTCCTGCACGGAGCGCGTCTCGTGCGCTGCGTGCTGGGCATGCTCGAGTTTGTTGACCGCGGAGCCCAGCTCGTCGATCTTCTCGCCCAGCTTCGCAGCGAGGTCTGCCGCCACGCGCGACGCCGTTCCGACCGGCAAAAGCTGGCCCAGATAGCGCACCGCGGCGGGCATGATCATGGTTCGCGCGATGTCGAGCGCGGCGTTGGCCTCGATGTTGCCAACCTTGACGTAGCGCTCCCAGGCGATGTCGGCGCGCGCCGCAAGCTCGCGCTCAGACAGGACGCCGAACTTGGAGAAGATGCTCTTGGCCTTGTCCGTAGACAGAGCGGGCAGGGCGTCCACCGTTGTGCGGTTGTTGGGCAGCCCGCGGCGCTCGGCCTCGGCGTGCCACTCGGGTGAGTAGCCGTTGCCCTCGAAGAGCACCTGCTTGTGGTTGCGCGCGATGTCCGACAGGATCGCTTCCAGTCCGTCAAAGTCTGCCGGCTTGAGCGCATCCAGGGCGTCGGCCAACTGCTCCAGCGAGTCGGCCACGGCGGTGTTCAGGATCGTCTGCGGCCAGTAGATGGGGGCCGACGAACCAACCGCCCGGAACTCGAACTTGTTGCCGGTAAAGGCGAACGGCGAGGTGCGGTTGCGGTCCGTGTGGTCGCGCGGCAGATCGGGCAGCGAGTCCACGCCCAGGTCCAAAGAGCCGCCGTGCTTCGATTCGCTCGCCGGACCCTTTTCGACCTGCTCGATCACGTCGACGAGCTGCGAGCCCAGGAAGACGCTCATGATCGCCGGCGGCGCTTCGTTGGCGCCCAGGCGATGGTCGTTGCCCGCGTCGGCGATCGACGCGCGCAGCAGATCGGCATGGACGCTCACGCCGCGGATGACCGCCAGCAGGAACGCTAGGAACTGGGCATTGGCATGCGGGTCATTGCCCGGGTCGAGCAGGTTCTCGCCCAGGTCGGTCGCCATGGACCAGTTGTTGTGCTTGCCGCTGCCATTGATGCCGGCGAACGGCTTCTCGTGGAGGAGCAGCATCAGTCCGTGCTGGAGGGCAAGCCTGCGCATGGTCGACATGACGATCATGTTGTGGTCGCTACCGACCGACGTCGGCTCGTAGACGGGCGCCATCTCGAACTGCGCCGGGGCCACCTCGTTGTGGCGCGTCTTGGCCGGGATGCCCAGGCGCCACAGCTCGCGGTCGAGATCCATCATGAAGGCGAGAATCCGCTCGCGGATGGGCCCGAAATACTGGTCTTCCAGCTCCTGGCCTTTGGGCGACGGGGCACCGAACAACGTGCGACCCGTGAGCAGCAGGTCGGGCCGCTGCTCAGCGAGGCGCCGATCGACCAGGAAGTACTCCTGCTCAGGGCCAATTGCGGTCAGCACGCGCGTGGCGCGATCGTTGCCGAACCAGCGCAGGACGCGCAGCGCGTGCTTGCCCAATGCGGCCTGCGAGCGCAGCAGCGGGATCTTGTGGTCGAGCGCCTCGCCGGTAAACGACACGTAGGCGGTCGGGATGGTCATGGTGACGCCGTTGGGCTCGACCTGGAGGAAGATCGGGCTGGTGACGTCCCACGCGGTGTAGCCGCGCGCCTCGAACGTGGCGCGGATGCCGCCGGACGGGAAGGACGACGCGTCCGGCTCGCCCTGAACGAGGTTCTTGCCGGAGAACTCGGCGATGGTCTGTGCGTCGCCGGTGGGTACGAGGAACGAGTCGTGCTTCTCTGCAGTTGAGCCCGTCATGGGCACGAACCAGTGCGTGTAATGGGTTGCGCCGTGGGCCAGCGCCCATTCCTTGACGCCGTGCGCGACCGCGTCGACGATCTGCGGGTCGAACGGCTCGAGGCCGGCCGTTGTGCGGCGGAGCTTGGCCGCGATGGGCTTGGCCAGGTACTGGCGCTGCGCTGCGTCGCCGAACACGTACTGGCCGTAGATATCGGCGCCGGCGTGGGCCAGGAAATCCTGGGTCGACTCGACGCGCGTGTTCGAGATCGCGCTCGTGGCGACTTGGCGCGGAGTCATGCCGGTCCCCGTCACAGGCGCGCCACTGCTGCCACCGCGCGGCGCAGTCCGGCCGTTGCCGTTTGCGGCACCATCAGTTGAATT
>JBDTVN010000203.1:0-2749 GCA_040007155.1 Chloroflexota bacterium | reverse complement strand
CCATCCGCGAGGGCGGCCACACTGTCGGCGCCGGCGCGATCATCGAGATCCAGGAATAGTCCGATGGCACGGCAGCGCATTCGGATCCGCCTCAAGGCCTACGACCACCGGTTGCTGGACCAGTCGGCGCTTCAGATCGTCGAGACCGCCCAGCGTACCGGCGCCGACGTTGTCGGTCCTGTGCCGCTGCCTACCCGGATCGAGAAGTTCACGGTGATTCGCTCACCGTTCATTGACAAGGACAGCCGTGAGCAGTTCGAGATTCGAACTCACAAGAGGCTGATCGACATCCTCGACCCGTCGGCCAAAACGGTCGACGCCCTGATGCGACTCTCGCTGGCTGCGGGCGTCGACATCGAAATCAAGATGTAGCCCGAAATGAGCATCGGAGTAATCGGCAAAAAGGTCGGCATGACCTCGATATTCGCTGAAGACGGCACCATGGTGCCGGTGTCGGTCGTGGCCGTTGAACCTAATACGGTCACTGCGCTGCGCACGACCGAGCGCGACGGTTACGTTGCCGTCCAGCTCGGCGCCCACAAGGCGCGCAAATTGACCAAGCCGCGCGAGGGCCAGCTCAAGGGTCTGCCGCCGGTCAGGGACGTGCGTGAGTTCCGACTCGACGACGCGTCCGACTACGAGATCGGCCAGACGCTCGACGTGAGCCTTTTCGCTGACGGCGAGACCGTCGACGTGACCGGCGTGTCCAAGGGGCGCGGCTTCTCGGGCACTATCAAGCGCCATCACTTTCGGCGCGGCCCGCAGACACACGGCTCCGACTCGCACCGTCAGCCCGGCTCAGTCGGCGCCGGCACGTACCCGGGCAAGGTGTTCAAGGGCACCGGCATGGCTGGACGCATGGGCAACGACCGGATAACGGTCAAGAAGGCGATGGTCGTCAAGTCGGACGCGGAGCGCAACGTGCTCCTCATCAAGGGCCCACTGCCGGGCGCGCCCAACGGGCTCATCGTGATCCGCAAGACCGCCACCACGTCAAAGGCGGCCAAGTAATGCCCAGCACGACGCTCTACAACAAGCAGGGCAAGTCGGTCGGCAAAGTCGATCTGCCCGAGACGCTGTTCGCCGCTGAGGTCAACTCGGCGGTCATGCACCAGGCCGTCACAGCGCAGATGAACGCGCGTCGGTCGGGCACGAGCAACACCAAGACGCGCGGCGACGTCCGCGGCGGCGGCGCCAAGCCGTATAAGCAGAAGGGCACCGGCCGCGCCCGCCAAGGTTCGACCAACGCGCCCCATTACGCGGGTGGCGGCGTGGTCTTCGGCCCGCATCCGCGCAGCTACGACCAGCGCCTGCCCAAGCGCATGAAGCGCATGGCACTGCACGGCGCGCTCACGTCGAAGTTCGGCGATGGCGCGATCAAGGTTGTCGACGAGCTCGGGCTCGACGAGCCCAAGACGCGCATCCTCGTGGGCTATCTCGACGCGCTCCAGGCAACTGGCCGCGTGCTCGTGGTCGCGAGCGGCAGTGATGCCAATCTCGACATGTCAGCGCGCAACCTGCCCGGCGTGTCGATCATCCGGCCCGATTCACTCAACGTCGTCGACGTGATGAACGCCGACATGCTGCTCATCACCCGACCTTCGCTCGACACGATGGCCGAGGTGTACGCATGACGCTCCAGTCGGCTGAGATCATCCTGCGCCCGGTCATCAGCGAGAAGTCGATGGATGAGACGCAGCGCGGCAAGTACACATTCCGCGTCCACAGCGCGGCCAACAAGCACCAGGTCAAGGCCGCGATCGAGGACCTCTTCAAGGTCGACGTCGTGACGATCAACGTCTCGACGAGCCACCCCAAGGAGAAGTCGCGCAACCGTGGCCGGACGCGCGTCGAGGGTTGGACCTCGAAGTGGAAGCGCGCCGTCGTCACCCTGGCCGCGGGCCAGAAGATTGAATTCTTCGAGGGGGTCTAAAGATGCCGCTGCGCAGCTATAAGCCGACCTCCGCCGGTCGCCGCTTCCAGACCCGGCCGACCTTCGACGAGATCACGACCGACAAGCCGCACAAGCCGTTGCTCGAACCCCAGCAGCGGATCTCCGGCCGCAACAACCAGGGCCGCATGACTGTGCGCCATCGCGGCGGCGGCGAAAAGCGCCACTACCGCCGGATTGACTTCAAGCGCGACAAGTACGACGTGCCGGCCACGCTGGCAACGGTCGAATACGACCCCAATCGCAGCGCGCGGATTGGCCTGCTGCACTACCGCGACGGCGAAAAGCGCTACATGCTCGTGCCCAACGGCCTGAATGTCGGCGACACGGTAATCGCCGGCCAGAAGGCTGAGGCGCGCGTCGGCAACGCAATTCCGTTGCGGGCGATCCCGCTCGGCACGACGATCCACAACATAGAGATCGTGCCCGGCCGCGGCGCCCAGATGGTCCGCTCGGCCGGCACCGCCGCCCAGCTGCTGGCCAAGGAGGGCGACTACGCCCAGGTCCGCATGCCTTCGGGTGAGGTTCGGCGGGTCGATATGCGGTGCATGGCGACAGTCGGCCAGGTTGGCAATCTCGACCACGAAAACCAGTCCCTGGGCAAGGCCGGCCGCAGCCGCCACCTGGGCATACGGCCGTCCGTCCGCGGCGTCGTGATGAACCCGCGCGACCACCCGCACGGTGGTGGCGAGGGCAAGTCACCGACGGGCATGCCGCCCAAGACTCCGTGGGGCAAGCCCGCGATGGGCCATCGCACCCGGACCAACAAGCTGACCGGCCGCAACATCGTCCGCTCAC
>JBDTVN010000202.1:0-2751 GCA_040007155.1 Chloroflexota bacterium | reverse complement strand
GTGCTGCGGCCGATCGAGCATCTCTTCTCGCATGAGAAGGAACGCGCCATTCGGCAGCTCAACTACCACGCCTCGACCAAGATCCTGATGCAGGTCCGCGAGCGCATCTGGGAAACCGAGGATGGGATCATGGGCGGTGCTTCCGTAACTGACTTGCCCGTACGCCGCCTCAACTACCCGCCGAGCGATGACGCGATGAGCCGCGGCGTTCTCCTGGCGTCGTACACCTGGGGCCAGGATGCTCTCCAGTGGGGCGCGATGGACGAGCCGACGCGGATTGCCGAAGCGCTCGATGACGTCGAGCGCATCCACCCGCGGATTCGCGACGTGTTCGAAGTCGGCGCCTCGCATGCGTGGTACAGCGACAAATGGGCGCGCGGCGCCTTCGCGTTGTTTGCGCCCGAGCAGCAGACGTCATTGCAGAACGCGATCGTGCAGCCGGAAGGCCGCATCTACTTTGCCGGCGAGCATTGCTCGCTTTATCACGCGTGGATCCAGGGCGCGATCGAGTCCGCGCTGCAGGTATCGCGCCAGATCCATGAATTGCCGGCCGCGGCCTAACGAGCGTTAGGCGTGGCGCGCACGTCGGGCAGGGTTGAGGCCTTCACCGGCTGGCTGACCGCTCTTGGCGATGCGTGGGAGGCCGGCGATCCGACTGCGTTGGGGGCACTCTTCACCGTTGGCGCGACCTTCGCGCCGGACCCATTCGCCGACGTGGTGCGCGGCCGACGCGGGATCGTCGCGTGGTTCTCCGACGTGTTCATTACGTGGCCGCATGCGACCTTCGCGGCACAGGTCCTGGGTGCCGGTGACACGTACGGCGTCGCCCATTGGAGCGCCGCGACGGCCGAGCGCGCGCTAGATGGCATGTGGGTTGTCGCATTGGACGCCCGCGGTCGGTGCGAATCGCTGCGCGAATGGTCGAGTGGAGCGCCAGATAAGGGCCGCATAAGCGCCGCTCCGTAAGGTCGTCTGCGTCTAGTTCCCGCCGCCCGCCGAGAACGCAGGCCGAGCCCGCATGGGCCGGCCAGGAGGTTCGACGACATGAACCATGTCGTGCTGACCGGGCGGCTGACGCGTGACCCAGAGTCGCGCAAGCTGGCCAGTGGCAAGACCGTCACGGAATTCGCCGTGGCTACCAACGACTACCGCGGCGGCTCGGAAAAGGCCGAGTACCACCCGGTCGTCACCTGGGATCGGCTGGCCGAGATATGCGGCCAGTACCTGGGCAAAGGCCAGCTGGTGAGCATCATCGGCCGGCTCCAGACACGCCAGTGGGAAGACGCGGAAAAGAAGCGCCACTGGAAGACGGAGATCGTCGCCAACTCGGTCGAGATGCTGTCAGGCAAGAAGAAGAAGGACTACGCCGCGGAGTCGGCGGCTCACGCCCTCGAGGCGCAGGCCGCTGCCCTGGGCATTTCGCCCGACGCGGCCGCCTTCAGCGCCTCTGCCGATGATGACGATTCTGACGAGGCGGAGGAGGAAACTCTGGCTGCCTAGCGCCCCAGCAGACGACGCGGCGGGCGTCCTCCTCACGTCCGCCGCGTCGCTCTTAGCCCTCAGGGGCGCATACCAGCGACACTAGCTGGGTGATGCGCTCGCGCAGCTTTGCATTGCTCCTCGTGGCACTGCTCGTTGCGGCGTGCGTTGATGTGACGCCGCTTGCCTCTGACCCACCATCCGCGAGCAGCACGCCGCCTTCATTGGCGTCGCCCAGCCTGCCTTCGACGGCCACGCCCATTGCCCCTGCGAGCGCCGGTGTGAGCCCGAGCGCGCCGGTAGCCACACCCACGGTGCCGGTGCCGGTGACCCCGACCGTGCCGCCGGTGCCGACACCCTCCGGAAGTCCGGCTATCCCCAAGGCTGTTTTCATCGTCGGCCCGACCGATGAACTGACCGAGGAGAACCTGACGCTGGCGGAGACCATGGCTGAAGGCACGGAGGCGGCGGGCATGCAGGTGACGCGTGTCTTCTACCCACACGCGACGTGGGACAACGTCCTCGCCGCAATCCAGGGGGCAAGCCTCGTCGCCTACTTCGGCCATGGTTATGGCTGGCCAAGCAACACGCCTGAGCTCTGGGAAGTGCAGCAGGATGGCATGGGCCTCAACGCCTACGACGGCAGCGGTGTAGGCGAGGTCCATTACTACGGCGCGAACAAGCTGCGCGAGTCAATCCGCCTCGCGCCGCACGCTGTCGTCTTCCTCATGCGCGGCTGTTACACGGCGGGGAACGGTTTGAATACGGCGCCGATCCCGCCGCTGGACGTCGCGCGGCAGCACGTCGACAACTTCGCGAGTGGCTGGCTGGCCGTGGGCGCGGGCGCCGTTCTTGCGTTCGCCTTCGGCACCCACTCGGACTATGCGTCGCGGCTGATGCTCGACGATGCCACCACGATCGACGAGATGTTCTCGACCGCTGGCGACGCCCTCAACTTGAACCCGCTGTACTTCGACTCCATACGCACGGCCGGTGCGCGCAATCACCTCGATCCGGATCCAAACAAGGGCTACCTACGCGCGGTGAGCGGCGATCTCGCCCTGACCGCTTCAGTCTGGGCCTCGGGGGCGGGTCAAACAGTCATTGTTTCGTCATCCTTGACTGACACGTAATTTGAGCGCGCCTCGCGGGGGCGTCGATGTCGTCGTGATCGGCGGCGGGATCATCGGCACGTCAGCGTCAGCATTCCTGGCCGCAGCGGGCAAGCGCGTCGTCCTGATCGAGCGCGAAGGGCTCGCATCGGCTGCGTCC
>JBDTVN010000201.1:0-2797 GCA_040007155.1 Chloroflexota bacterium | reverse complement strand
ACCGGCCATTCGAGACGAGATCCGAGGGCACCGTGGAAGAAGAAAACCGGCTTCCCGTGCGGATTGCCCGACTCGGACCAACCCAGCCGACGGCCGTCGGCCAAGCGCAGAAGGTGATCTTCGGGTCGCGGCCCGCGCTCGACCTCGCGTGCGCGAGCGGCTGGCCGCGGCGGTGCTGATATCGCGGTCAATGGCACACCCTGAGCGACGTTGTCCTCTCTAGTATGGCGATTGATCGCAACTTGAGGGAGTGAGGAGAGCGAATGTTCAGCGGCTGGAATGATCGTCGGGCGGTTGCCCCCATCGTGGCCGAGCTTGCCGGCACGTTCCTGTTCTTCTTCGTCGGCATGGGCGCCGTCGCCTCCCTTGACCGCGCCGCCGCATCCGGATCGGCGCTCGACGGCGCCGCCGGGCTGATCGTCGTCGCACTGGCGCACGGTGTTGTCCTGGCCGTGCTGGTCAGCGCCCTGGGTGCCATCAGCGGCGGCCACTTCAACCCTGCCGTGACGTTCGCCGTCTGGCTCGCGGGCAAGCTCGTCTGGCACCGGGCCGCCGCATATGTCGTGGCGCAGCTCATTGGGGCGCTACTTGCGGCCGTCGCGCTGCGCGTCGTGTTCAGCGCTGCAGTCTCGCCGACGTTGGGCACGCCCGCGCTCGGATCAGGCGTCGACGTGGTCGGCGGCATCATGGTCGAGACCATCCTCACCGTCATCTTGCTGACCGCGGTCTTCGGCACGGCCATCGACCCGCGCGCGCCAAAGGTCGGCGGCCTGGCAATCGGCTTCGCGGTTGCGGCCGACATCCTGATGGGCGGCCGGCTCACCGGCGCCGCAATGAACCCAGCGCGCTGGTTTGGTCCGGCGGCGGTCAGCGGCACGTGGGACAACGCTTGGTACGTGTGGATCATCGGACCGCTCCTGGGCGCGGCGATCGTGGCGCTCGCCTACCGCTACCTGTTCGCCGACGACGCGAGCATGGCCCGGACGCCCGCCGAACCTATGGCATAACCAGGCTGGGTTAGTCGCCCAAGCCGCGCATGAGCTTGATCGCCGCGAGCTGATCGGCGTGGTTGCGACGGATCTCGTTCAGCTCCTCGCGCGATAGGTCCAGCTCAGTCGCAATCTGGGTCAGCTCGGCCGTTTCGTCCGATGTGATCGCCCCGTCGGCGGCCGCAACCGCGAAGCACGCCTCAACCACGGAGTGGCGCTGCTCGGGACTCGCGTGTGCAGAAAATTCGCGCGTCACGAGATAGTCCTCGGTGCCGCCGTACATCTCCGACTGGTTCTTGGCGATCTCGACCACTAGCACGGCCTGCGCCTCAGGCACGCCACCAATCTGGGCCACGATCTGCTCCATCAGCCGCGCCTCATCCGGGGTGACCGTCAGGTCGGCATTGGCCGCGCGACTCAGGACGTATGCGAACCCCGCGAGATAGCGCCGCCGCTCCGGATCGAGCTGCTGCAGCTCGGCCACGATGCGCCGTACCGTGGCGGTCTCGCTCGCGTCAACGGAAGAGTCGGTTGATTGGGTCCGCTGGCCCAGTCCCAGAAAGCGCATCATTGCCATTAGTGGAGCATGACACAGCACGCCCGGAACCAGCCGAGCGCCGCGCGCGTCACCGGCACATGACTCGTGCCATCGCGTTCCTCGCCGCGCTGCTTCTTGTTGGTTGCGCCCCGACCGGAGCAGCGCCGCACGGAACAGCTCCGACACCGACCAACAACCCCAGCCCAAGCGCCCCACCTTCCCCCGCAGCCTCACCGACTCTGCCGCCCGTGACCGGCGTTGGCTCTGCGGCGCAGGCGGCGGCTGTGGTGTTCGCGAGCCAGGGGATCAGTCGGATGGGCCCTCGTCAGCCAGACGCGATCGGCCAGTCGGCGTGGTACGAGGCATCCGAGGACGCGACCGGCTACTCGGTCACGATTACAGCGGGTGCTGGCGATTGCCAGGCCGGCTGCATCGACCAGCACACGTGGACCTATCACGTTGATCACGACGGTACGGTCGCGATCGTGTCCGACGAAGGCGACGACATCGGGCTTCCGACAGCCACCGGGACGGCCGACCCGGTTACCTTGCGAATTGTCCTGACATCGGGGCCAACCTGCCCCGTCGTGCGCGACCCGCCCGACCGCGCGTGCGCGGCACGACCAGTGGCAAACGTCGAAATTGGCGTGTTCGATGTGGGCGGGACTCAAGTCGCCGACGGCCTTTCGGGGGTGGACGGAACGGCGTCAGTGCAGCTCCCACGGGGCGCCTACTTCGTCGTCGCCGCGCAGGTCGAGGGGCTCATGGGCCAGGCCGGTCCGCTCGCCTTCGCCGCAGTCGGCGGGGACACAGTGGCCCTGTCGTTCACGTTCGACACGGGTATCCGTTAGCCGCGTACTCTTCACGCCGATGGCTGTACAACCCGCCGCGGCGTCAAGCGCGACCCCCAGGAGCCCGGCCACGCGCGATCTGGGTATGAAGGCCACGCTGCTCTTCCCGACGCGCGAGATCGCCGAGCAGTACTACCTGCCGCTCATCTACACCGCGTGCCGCACGTGCTATAGCGAGCTCCAGCCGGACGACATCTTCGAGCGCGCCACGACCGGCCAGGTCGCAACCGACAAGCAGCAGGACCTGATCCGGCGCGTGATCGAATCTGGCCACGGCTCGACCATCGAGCACATCGTCTTCACATTCGGCATCAGCGGCGTGACCCGCACCCTGTCGCACCAGCTCGTGCGCCACCGCGCAGGAGTCGCGTTCGACCAGCAGTCGCAGCGCTACCTGAACTACAAGAAGCCGTCGTACA
>JBDTVN010000200.1:0-2844 GCA_040007155.1 Chloroflexota bacterium | reverse complement strand
CCCGGACAGCGGCGACAAAGTACCTCGACGCCGGCGCGGACAAGGTGGTAATCAAGGCCCAGGTGCTCGTCGGCGGCCGGGGCAAGGCGGGCGGCGTCAAGCTCGCCGGGTCGGCCCAGGAGGCGCAGCAGGTCGCCGGCCAGATCCTGGGCATGGACATCAAGGGCACGACCGTCCAGCGCGTCCTCGTTGGCCCGGCCGCGAACATCGCGGCCGAGTACTACCTCGCCTGCGTGCTCGATCGCGCGGCACGAACGGTGCTCCTGATGGGCTCGGCCGAAGGCGGTGTCGAGATCGAGGTCACCGCGGCGGAGCGGCCCGATGCGATCAAGCAGCTCCACGCCCATCCCCTCCTCGGGCTCGAGGACAACCAGGCGCGGCGCATGGCCTTCGCGCTTGGGCTGGGCACGACTCACCTGAAGGAATTCGTCGCGATCGCCAAGGGCCTGTACGCGACGATGATCGCCAACGACGCGGACCTGGTCGAGATCAATCCGCTCGCGATCGTCAACACGCCGGCCGGCGCGCAGCTGCAGTGCCTCGACGCAAAGATCACGATCGACGACTCGGCCCTCGAGCGCCACGCCGACGTCGAGGCCATGCGCGACATCGCCGAAGAGGATCCGGTCGACGTCAAGGCGCGCGAACAGGGCCTGTCGTTCATCCGCCTCGACGGCAACATCGGGTGCATGGTCAACGGCGCCGGCCTGGCGATGACGACGATGGACCTGATCAAGCGTGCCGGCGGCGAGCCGGCCAACTTTCTCGACATCGGCGGCGGCGCCAAGGCCGACAAGGTTGCCGCGGCGATGAGCCTCATCCTCGCCGATGAGAGCGTCAAGGCAATCCTCGTGAACATCTTTGGTGGGATCGCGCGCGGCGACGAAGTGGCGCACGGCCTGGTCGACGCGCGCCGCGTTCAGTCGCGTCATGTGCCCATGGTGGTGCGGATCGTCGGCACCAATGCAGAAGAGGCGGCGACGATCCTGGCCGATGCCGGCGATCCCGATCTCGCAACCGCGGAGTCGCTCGATGAAGCGGTCGCCATGGCGGTCGCGGCGGCAATGCACGCGCAGGTCGCCGCATGAGCATCCTCGTCGGGCCAGACACGCGGCTGCTCGTCCAGGGCATTACCGGCCGAGAGGGCAATTTCCACGCCCAGCAGATGCAGGACTACGGCACGAACGTGGTTGCTGGGATGACCCCCGGCAAGGGTGGCCAAACGGCGTTGACGAAGCCGGTCCCGGTATTCAACACGTGCCGCGAGGCGGTCGAGCAGGCCGGCGCGAATACGAGCGTCATCTACGTTCCAGCGGGTGGCGCGCCCGACGCGATCCTGGAGGCGGTGGACGCGGGTATCAAGACGATCTTCTGCATCACCGAGCACATCCCCGCACTCGACATGATGAAAGTCGTCCACGTCGTTGACCAGGCTGGCGCCCGACTTGTCGGACCGAACTGTCCCGGGGCCACGTCGCCCGGTACGGCCAAGGTGGGCATCATCCCGGGCTCGATTCACAAGCGCGGTCATGTCGGCGTCGTCAGCCGCAGCGGCACGCTGACCTACGAAGTCGTCGAAGCGCTGACGGAGGCTGGCATCGGCCAGTCCACGTGCGTCGGTATCGGTGGAGATCCGATCAACGGCTCGAACTTCGTCGACATCCTGACCCTCTTCCGCGACGATCCAGAGACCGAAGCCGTGGTGCTGATCGGCGAGATCGGCGGCGACGCCGAGGAGATCGCCGCCGAGTGGATCGCCGCCAACATGCGCGGAGTCCCGATCGCCTCGTTCATCGCGGGCCGCACGGCGCCGCCGGGTCGGCGCATGGGTCACGCCGGCGCGATCATCAGCGGCGGCCGAGGTACTGCGCAGAGCAAGGTGACCGCCCTGGAGGCGGCCGGAGTCCGGATGGCCGATGCGCCCAGCCAGATCCCACAGTTGTTGATGGAGTTGGGCGTCAAGCCAAGCTAGCGCAAGCGCGCGTCACAACCAGAAGGAGCGGATCAACGTGTCGCAATTCACCGGGGGAACGTTCGGCAACTACAGCCGGCTCTGGCTGATCATCACCGGCGCCATCCTGCTGGGCGTGGGGGCCATCATGGCCATAGCGCTCGGCAGCATTCCCTATGCGGGCAGCGCGATGGTGCTGACCGGCGGCTTCATGGCCCTGGTCGGGATCATCCTGATCATCATCGGCGTCATCGTCGGCCGGCGCGCCGCTTCGACCGACCAACTGCTCACGACGGGCACACCAGGTACGGCCACGATCACCGGGCTGACGCAGACCGGCATGTTTATGAATGACCAGCCGCAGATCCGCATGCAGCTCCTCGTGACGCTGCCCGGCCAGACGCCGTATGCGGCTCAGCACACTGAGATCGTTCCCTTGATGCTGCTGAGCCGGCTCAGCAGCGGGGCGCCGCTCCAGGTACGCGTCGACCCAATGAATCTCAACCGCATCGCGGTCGACTGGAGTGGCAGCGGCATGATGGGTGGCGGCGGCATGGCTGGCGCGATGCCTGCCAGCAGCGCGATGGCCGCGTCAGGCGCCATGCCCTCGAGCGCCGCCGGCGCGATCAGTGGATCAGGCATGGACGAAAGCCTCGCGCAGGTCCAGGCAGCCCTGGCGGCGAGCGGCATGGCCGCGGCAAACCCCTTCCAGACTGCGCAGCAGGGCAGCTACACGGTCGAGCAGCTGCGCGCATACCTGCGCCAGAACGGCCAGGACGCGAGCGCGACCATCGACAAGCTCGATGACTCCGAAAAGATCGTCGGCGACGAGCGTCTCTACACCATGGAGATGACGCTCAAGATCCCGGGTCAGCCCGACAAGAAGCTGCCGA
>JBDTVN010000199.1:0-2847 GCA_040007155.1 Chloroflexota bacterium | reverse complement strand
CGATCTCGACGCCGGCGAGGTACTCGGTGTAGCCCGAGATATCGGCGATGAGCAGGCACATCGACTCTGGCTGAAGCACGTTGCGTGAAATGGTGACACGCGCCGCGTCGCGGCGCTGGACTACGAAATGGCACGCTCCGAGCCGTAGCGGCTGGGGCAGATCAGCCGGTAGTCACACCGACCACAGCGCCACATGTCCGGGGTGGCGGTGAAGTCGCCGCTGCGGATCCTGTGCGCCTTCTCGATGAGGGACTTGCGGAACTCGTTGAGCTGTTCCGGTGTGCGAGTGGTCGAGAGGCTCAGGTCGTTCTCGGTGAAGTACAGCGTCAGCTTGCTTGCAGCCGGCAGCGGCTTCTTGGTTACCGGATCGAGCACCGCACCCATTGCCATCGCCAACGCATACGCCGACAGCTGGTCGTCCTGATCGACGTCGGCCTGCTTCTTTGACTTGCCGGTCTTGTAGTCGGTGATCTCAATGGAGCCGTCGCCGTGGCGATCAATGCGGTCGATGATGCCGTACAGCAGGACCGGCGCCTCACCGTCGCCGGCGGGCAACTCGAGTGTGAAGCCCAGCTCGAAGCCCACCGCCTGCGCGATGGTCTTGACTTCGCGCTCGTAGAAGCGGCGCAAGGCAGGCTCGGCGCGCTTGGCGTAGTGCTCGGCGGCCTGCACGTCGGCGTAGTTGCGCGGCTCCCATGCTGCATCGAAGGCCTGCTTGAGCTCGTCGTAGCCGGGTGGCTCAGCACCGGCCGCGATCGCGTCATGGCGTTTGCGCGCGTACACCTCGAACGCGCTGTGGATCACATGGCCGAACTCGAAGTAGCCCGGCGTGGTGGCCACCGGGATGCGATAGACCTTGTTGAACGCGTACTGGAGCGGGCACTCGTCGTACATGCGCAGCTGGCTGTGCGAGAAAGTCTGCGGTAGCGCCGTCATCTCCAGCAGGGTCTTGCCGGCCGGGGCGTGGCGCGACAGGACGTTGAGCGTGATGGGGTCAAGCCCGTTGCGGCGCGCCTCGCTGGCCGCGCTGGCCGCCGCCTCAGCGACCTCCACTAGTTCCTGGGTGAGGCTGCGGCGGCCCTCAACGTCGTCCGGCGCCAGGCCCTCGAGCATGCCGATGATCTCGATCGCGCGGCGGCGTAGCGCGAAGCGGCGTTCGTGGGCGAGCGGCACGGGCATCAGCTTGAGCAGCTGGACTGTCGTCTCCGGCGTCGTCTCTAGCGCACCGCGACCCAGGTCGTCGACATCTGAAGTGGCCTTTTGGGCGCGTTGTTCGATGACGATGTCATCGGGCGTGGCCGGGCGCTCGTACTCATCCGATGAGACCGGCGCCAGCGTTGGGCCACCGCGCTCGATCTCCGCCACGAAACGGCTGGGCTGGATCTTGGAACCCGACGGCTGGAGGGCGCTGAGCAGCAACCGGCTCCGGGCGCGGGTCATCGCCACGAACAGCAAGCGTCGCTCTTCATCGATGGCGTAGTCCTCAGGCGGCTTCTGCTTGAGGAGCTCGATGGGCAACAGGCGCTGCTCATCGCGCGTGTCCGGGAACTGTTGCTCGACGAGCCGCGGGACGGCGACCGCCTCGTACTCGAGGCCCTTCGCCTGGTAGATCGTCATGAGCTGCACGCCTTCGACCTCAACGCGGCCCATCTGGTCGGATTCGATGTCGCCCCCAACCTGCTCGTACAGGTCGAGATAGGTGACGAACTGGCCCAGGCTGTCGCGCGGATGAGCCGCTTGCCAGTCCGCCACGAAGCGCATCACACGAGCGAGGGCGAGCACGCTCCGCTGGGCGTCAGGCGTCTCAGCCGCGATCAGGTCGTGCAGCAGGTTGGTGCGGATCATGAAGTCCTCGAGCACGGCGAACGGCCCGTCGCGCTGCCCGCGCGGCACGAGCACTTCGAGCAGGCTGAGGAGTCGCTCAAGCTTTACGCGCAGGCGCGCATCGAGCTGCTCGCGCCGCCACACCGCGCGCTGCTCGCGACCCCGACGCTGACGGACTGTCTCAGGCTCGTGTTCGTTGAAGTCAGAGTCAGTCCAGAGCGTCTGACCGAGCGCTGCGCGTACGGGCGAGTCCTTGGTCAGCGCGGCTGCGGGTGGCTCGCTGACACTGATCTCGCCCTCACGCAGGATGTCTGTTGCGGCCTGGTAGACGGCCCGACCATCCCAGGCAGCGGCGTTGGCGACACGCAAGATCTCAGCGGCGTCGAGCCGCCACGGCCCCGCCGACAGGAGCCGCACGAAGGACGCGTTGTCGTCGGGGTTTGCGGCCACGCGCAGTGCGGCGACCACGTCGCGCACGTCGGGCACGTTGAAGAGGCCGGCGCCGCCGACGACGACGTACGGGATGTCCTGCTTGCGCAGCCGCTCCACGATGAGCTCGCGATGCCTGTGGCGCCGATACAGGACCGCGATGTCGCTCCAGTGGCGCGGGCTGGGCAGGCTGGCGAAGGTGTCCTTGATCCAGCCCACGACCAAGTCGGCCTCGTCCGCCTCATCAGTTGCGTGAACCACCCGAACTGGTTCGCCCGGAGCCTTGATCGGCGTCAGCGCGCCACTCTTGAGCCGCTTCTGGTTGCGGGCAATCAACCGGCTCGCGGCCGACAGGATGTGGCCGGTCGAGCGCCGGTTCTCCAACAGCGGCTGACTGATGACCTTCTGGGCAGGTCGATCGGGATCCCATGTGGGTGCCAGCTCGAAGCGCTCCTCGAAACGGCTGAAGGCCGCATATGAGGCACCGCGGAAGCGGTAGATCGACTGGTCGTCATCGCCCACCACGACGACGTTGTCGGGCTTGTTGGGACCGCGGCCGACCAGCTCGAGCAGCAGGATCTGGGCCATGTTGGC
>JBDTVN010000198.1:0-2873 GCA_040007155.1 Chloroflexota bacterium | reverse complement strand
AGCGGGATGAACACCGCGATCAGCGACAGCGTCAGCGAGATCACGGTGAAGCCGATTTCGCGCGCGCCCTGCAGAGCCGCCTCGACCGGGTGCAAGCCGCGCTCGATATGGCGCACGATGTTCTCGATCATCACGATCACATCATCGACGATGAATCCGGTGCCGATGGTCAACGCCATCAGCGACAGGTTGTTGAGGCTGAAGCCGCAAAGCCACATCACGCCGAACGTCGCGACCAGCGACAGTGGCAACGCAACGCCAGCGATCACGGTGGCGCGCACGGTGCGCAGGAACATCAGCACGACGAGCACGACGAGCACGACGCTGAGCACCAGGGTGAACTGCACGTCGTGCACCGAAGCACGTATCGTGGCCGTGCGGTCAGTCACCACGATCAGCTCGGCGCCGCTCGGGATCGTGCGCTGCAGGCGCGGCAGCTCGGCGCGGATCCGCTTCACCGTATCGATGACATTCGCGCCCGGCTGGCGGTAGACGTCGACGATGACGGCCGGCACATCCTTGAACCAGCCGCCGACTTTGGTGTTCTCCAGGCTCTCGATGACGTCGGCGACGTCGCGCAGCAGGACAGGCGCGTTGTTGCGGTAGGCGATGATGACGGAGCGATAGGCCTCCGCGTTGGTGATCTGATCGTTGGCGGCGATGGTGTAGGACTGATAGGGGCCGTCGAGCGAACCCTTGGGGCCGGACACGTTGGCCGCGGTAATGGCGACGCGCAGGTCCGCCATGCTGAGTCCGTACGAGGCGAGCCGTCCCAGATCCGCCTGGATGCGGACCGCGGGCTTGATGCCGCCCTCGATCGAGACGTGGCCGATACCCGGCACCGAGCTGAGGCGCTGGCTCATCATCGTGTCGGCGAGATCGCTCAACGTACGGAGCGGGATGCTCGGCGACGTCAGCGCGAGCGTCACGATCGGCGCATCGGCCGGGTTGACCTTCGAGTAGGTCGGCGGATAGGGCAGATTGCGCGGCAGGGTCGAGCCCGCGGCATTGATGGCGGACTGCACGTCCTGGGCGGCGGCGTCAATGTCGCGGGTGAGTTGGAATTGCAGCGTGATCTGGCTGATGCCGTAGGAGGACGACGAGGTCATGGTGGCGAGCGCCGGGATCTGCCCGAGCGGCCGCTCCAGGGGCGCCGTCACTAGGTTGGCGGTCGTCTCGGGATTGGCGCCCGGGAGCCGCGTCGTCACCTGGATCGTCGGAAAATCAACCTGCGGAAGCGACGCGACGGGTAGCAGCCAGTAGCCGAGCGCACCGCCAAGTGCCACGGCGAATCCGAGCAGCGAAGTCGCGATCGGACGCCGGATGAAAGGCGACGAAACACTCATTGGATGACCGAATTGTCCGCCTTGCGTCGACCCTTGCCACTGCTGAGCGCGGCCGCCTTGCACGTCTCCGAGAGCTCGCTCATTTTCGTCTGCAGGCAGCTCCGTATGCCCTGTCGCTCGACACCGGTGCAGAGCTTGCGAATGTCATCCGCGCAAGCGGCCCCGATGGCGCCGCGGCCGCCAGGCCGGGCCTCCCCGGCCTTGGCTTCGGGCTTGATGCTGGCCACGGGTGTGCCGCTCTCGTCCTCCGGCGTGCCGACGTTGACGCGCGCACCATCCTTGAGGCGGGCAAAGCCGGTAGTCACGACGCGGTCGCCGGGATTGACGCCGGTGGCGACGACGGCCTCCTTCTCGTTCTGCATGGTCAGGGTGACGGGATGCAGCACCACCTTGTCCTCGGGCTGCACGGCATAGACGAACGTGCCGTTGGGGCCGCGCTGCACGGCCGGAGTCGGGACCACCACCACCTGCTCTAGCGTATTGATCAAAAGGCGCACATTCACGAACTGGCCAGGCCAGAGCTGCAGGCGCGCGTTGGGAAATTCGGCCTTCATGCGGATGGTGCCGGTGGACGTGTCGACCTGATTGTCGATCACCTGCAGCGTACCGCGGTCGAGCAAGGTGGCGTTGTCGGCGTCGAGCGCGTCGACGCTCAGCGCCTTGCTCATGAGTGCCGTGTTGACCTGGGCGAGCTGCTGTTGCGGCAGGGTGAACAGCACCGAGATCGGCCGCACCTCCGTGATCATGACCAGGCCGGCGTCGCCAGCACGTACGAGGTTGCCCTCGTCCACCATGCGGATGCCGGTGCGGCCATCGATGGGCGAGACGATGGTGGTGTAGTCGAGATAGGCCTTGGCGCTCGCGATTGCCGCGTCGTCCTGCTTGAGCTGTGCGATGAGCTGGGCGACGAGCGCGCGCTGCGTGTCGATGGTCTTCTGGGCCACGACGCCGCCGCCGAGCTGGGAGTAGCGGTCGAGGTCGTGCCGGGCGTTGTCGATCTGGACCTCATCGTAGGCCTTCTTGGCGAGGGTCTGATCGAGCTGGGCCTGGTAGGTGGCGGGATCGAGCTTGGCGAGCAGGTCGCCCTTCTTGATCTCCTGGCCCTCCTTGAAATTGATACTCATGATGCGGCCATCGACCTGGGGCCGTACGACGACCGAATTGCGCGCCTTGGCGGTGCCGACGCCAAAGAGATAAACCGGCATATCGGCCCGCTTGGCCGTCGCCGCGAGCACGGGAACCGCAAAATCGGTCGGTCCCTTGCGGCGGACGCCTCCGATCCGCTCCTGCACCATCGGCATCGTGGTCGCAAAGTAGACGCCCAGCCCGATGGCGCAGATGATCGCCGCCGACAGCATTCCTTTTAGCAATTTCAACACCCTACACCCTTTCAGAGTCGGTCTGCAGGCTCGGTCGTCGGAAGGTCGGTCGTGTGGCCGGCTTCTATGTATCTTAGGATTTATCGCCCCTGACAGGTACTAACGTATGGAACGCGGAAAACCGTCGCCACGCGTCTTTTGGGCCTTC
>JBDTVN010000197.1:0-2906 GCA_040007155.1 Chloroflexota bacterium | reverse complement strand
CGAGCGCACCAACGACGTCCTCCATCAGGACCATCGCAACTTCGGCCAGCAAGGCCAGGTCGGCGTCCGACTCGTCGGTGTGGTTGAAGTAGCGCGCGAGCACCTGCAGCACGACCTCGTACGCGGCGTTCAGCAGGTCCATCACGCGCACCGTGAAAGGCGCGGAAATCAGAGCGACGCTCACGCCGCTCTCTGGCGGGCGGACGTGAGCCGGCACGACCGGCCGAGTGACGACCAGCCCCGGATCGGCAGCCAGCGCCTCCTCGAACGACGCAAGCATCGCCATCAGCCGGCCGAAATGCGACTTCTGCCAATGGCCGCGCGCGCCTTCGCCCTGCTCGACGATCACCTCGATCGCGGCCTTCGCCGTCGCAAGATCGACCACGGCGATGAGCTCGGGGAAGTGGAAATGCTCACCGGTCGCCTGCGCCCGCCGCGGACCGATGAACAGCCGCTCCTCCCCCATCTTCTCCGACAGAAACCCCAGCCCGTCCTCGATCGAGCGGTAGAGGTGCGAGATCGTCTCGAAGTCGGCGGCAATAGGCCCGATCTCGTCGGCGGTCACGCCGGGCAGCGGCTGCGCCTTCTCCAGGGCCAGGAACATCTCGACGTCCGCGATGTCGGAGCCCTCCGGCCGCTCCAGGAACGCGAAATGGCGCAGCGCCTCATCGCCAAACGGCAGCAGCTCGATCCGGAGGCGTGCCGGGAACGCGCGCGGCGGGACCGGGAAGTTAGGTCGGGCGAAATGCGGCCCGGCGCCGACCGCGCTCAGCAGGTTCTGCACGAGCGCCAGGTGGAGCATCTCCTGCTCGGCGATCTCCATGAGCTGGTGATGCCAGCCACCGACTACCCGCACCATCTCTGGGCTGAGCCCTTCGCCTGCATCGCGCTTGAGCGAGAACGCCGCGTACAGGTACTGGCAGATGATGAGGTGCTCGAGCTCCGCGGCCTTGGACAGGGCGTACATGAGCGCCTCGCGGTGCTCGATCCGAAGCGTTGGCTCGAGGTCGTGCAGGCGGCCACTGCGCCGGCTATGGACGGTGCGCGTCAGTCGGCCGAGGCGGAGCGCGGGGTGAGTCTCCATTGCGACTGAGGTTATCCCGGACGAGGCGATAAGCGGCCGGTAAGCGCGACTCGCTAGGTTTGCCCCGGATGGGAGCGAGACCAACGTATGGCACAATGTATGGCATGGAGAAGACGACGGTCTACCTGCCCCTAGAGTTGAAGGAGGCGCTGGCCGCAGCAGCGAAACGGCGTGCCGTGAGTGAGGCCGAACTCATCCGCGAGGGCATCGCTTTGGTGTCTTTGTGGCAGCCGCCGCGTCCGCGGATCCCCCTGTTCGATAGCGGTCGGTCGGACCTGGCGGAGCGCTTCGACGAGCTGCTCGAGGGGTTCGGAGAGCGTTGATCCTGCTCGATTCGAGCGGCTTGCTGGCAGCCATCGATTCAAGAGAGCGCGACCACTCGGAGGCCGTAGGAGCGCTGGGAGCCGCCGAGCCCCCGTTCTTGTTGTCGCCCTTCGTGCTCGCCGAGTTGGACTACTTTCTCGCCAGGCGCGTCGGCAATCGTGCCGAGATCGCACTGCTCGATGAGGTCGCGGCCGGGGCATACCAACTAGAGCCTTTCGACCGACGAGATGTCGCCGCCGCTCTCGAGGTAATGACGAAGTACAGCGACCTCGATATCGGCCTGGCGGATGCCTCCATCGTAGTGCTCGCCGACCGCCACGACGTGTCGGACGTGCTGACCCTCGATGAGCGCCACTTCAGATCGCTCCGTCGGGCCGGCGGAAAGGCGTTCCGGCTACTGCCCTTCGGCGAGAGGTGAGTCGGTCTGCGCAACTCAGGTGCTGAGAACTAGGTTTCATGAGCGAGCGAATCCCTGGTGCGGCGGCGCGGCCAGAGGGCGACGGCGAGGCCGGCGAAGATCGTGAGCGTGGCCAGAACCTCGAGGTCGGCGCAGTAGGCCGATGGCGCGCGTCTGGGGATCATCTGTGGGCTTCTGATCCTGTTCGCCGTCGTCGTCCCAGCTGAACTCGGCGTGCGGCCCGCGTTCTCGAGTAGATCGCGCACAACCTGGCTGCTGAGCCCCCAGAGGGCCGACCCGGACGTGGATGCCACCGTGGATTCGGCGGATGCTCCACTGCCGGGTACATCAGAGTGGTGTTGTCGGCCTGGTGCGCCCTTCACGATGGGCACATGCCCACCAAGCGGGACGCTCGATGACTTTGGCTGCTGCCTGGTCGCGGCTGACCGCGTATAGCAGGGTCGATGCCGCCGAGCGCCGATACCGGGCCATGGATCGGGCCCGACTACTTCGACACGGCCGCATAACTCTGCTTGCCGTGCCGGTGCTCACGATTTTCAACATTTTGGCACTGGCCGTGATCGGCCCGGGACTGATGACCCCCTCCTTTTTCGAGTCGTCCGCGGCCATCGTTGTTGTGGCCCTGACCGCCCGGTACTTGATCGCGCACCGTGCTCGTCACCATCCAGACCTCGCCGTTGCCGTCGTGGCCACCACGGCCACAGTCGCGTTGGCCGCCGTCGGCATCAGGGAGCCGTCCATGACGATCTTTATCGCCGCGTTTCTCCTTGTCGTCCCGCTCGCTGTTGTGATGCTGATTCCGTGGCGAACCGCCACGCATTTCTGGTTCCTGATGATCTACGCGGCCGTCACGGTGCCCGCATACCTGATCATGGCTTCGCTCTCCGAGACGGCTCACCTGGAGCTATTGGCCGTCTGCGCTACGACGATCGGCATAAGCATGATCGGCAAGCTGCTCGCGAGCAACGAGGATCGCCGCTCGTTCGCGCTGCGCCGCGCGCTTGTCACGCGCCGGGCACAGCTCGCGGCCGCCAATCGGGCCCTGGCCGCAAGCCTGCGCCATGACCCACTGACCGGCTC
>JBDTVN010000196.1:0-2906 GCA_040007155.1 Chloroflexota bacterium | reverse complement strand
TCTTGAAAACCGTTGACCGAAAGGTCCGGGGGTTCGAATCCCTCCCTCTCCGCCACACAAGCTGGCACGACAGGCACCGACTATCCGCACGATGACCGACACCGACGATCTCGCTGGTGCTCTATTTCGCTTGGAAACCGGCACGCTCACAACAGCGGTGGTCACCGCCCGCATCACTCGCGCAGTGGTGGAATGGGCCGCGGAACGCGGCTGGGCGGCGCGCACGGAGGCGCGCGTCGGGGTGGGACAAGAGACGCGTCTTGGCTACGTCGATGTCGTTGTATTGCGAACACCTGCACTGCCAGCCCTGGCAATCGAGATCGACAGCACCAACAAGCCGTGGTCGGTGGACAAGCTGCGCCATGCCGCGGCGGCAGGCATGCAGCCCATCTGGATCCGCTGGGGAGACACCGAATGGGCGGGTGCGTTCGATGACGTCGATGTCATCCAGCTGCCCGTCACGCGCCGTTCGGCGCCGCGCGTCACTATGAACAACCAGATGTCGCTATGGCCATGACGACGCGCTTCCTGTTCAGCCGCTGGAGCGGCTTCGTGCCTGTCGCGATGTCATTGGCCGCCCTTGGTGTGCTGGGCCTCGCGCTGGCCACGGGGGCGAACGAGCATTCGGATGAAGGCACCTTCACCCATCTGTGGCAGCTGCTGATCTTCGGGCAGATACCGATCGTGGGCGGGTTCGTGTTTCGCTGGGTGCCGATCGCGCCGCCATCAGGGCTGCTCGTGCTCGCTTCCCAGCTCGGCGCGGCACTCCTGGCGTTGATGCCCGTCTACCTACTGCACCTCTAAGCCAGCACGCAGCTCGAAGCGCGCCGTCCAACGGTGAGTTAGTGCTGGGTGCGCGCCGAGCGTCCCTCCCACAGGACGTGTTCGGGCGATTCGAGCTGGAACGTCGAGTGGTCGATGTCGAAGTCGCCCGCGAGGCAGTCGGACAGGTGATCGATCAACTTGCCCGGATCGGCATCGTCATTGAGCACGACGTGCGCCGATACGACGTTCATGCCGCTGGTGATCGTCCAGGCGTGAAGGTCGTGGACCGCGGTAACCCCTGGGGTGTCGAGAATGTGGCGCCGCACATCGGCGATGTCGATGTTCTTGGGGGTAGCCTCGAGCAGCACGTCAAGACTGTCACGCAACAACGACCAGGTTCGCGGCAGGATCAGCACGCCGATCAGGATTGCCGCGAGGCCGTCCGCGCCACGCAGCCCAGTCGCGGCGATCACGACTCCCGCGACCAGCACCGTAGCCGCGCCCAACGCGTCGCCCAGCACTTCCAGGTATGCGCCGCGCATCGTCAGGCTGGCCGCCTGGCCGCGCCGCAACAGCGCCACGGAGACGAGGTTCACGCCAAGCGCTACCGCGGCGACTGCAATCATCAGCCCCGACTGGACGTCCTCAGGTCGAGTCAGCCTTTGGATGCCTTCCCAGATCACGAAAACGGCAATGGCCAACAGCAGAATGGCATTCAGCCCCGCGGCAAGGATTTCGACACGGTACATGCCGAAGCTGCGTTCGTCGGTGACGCGCTTGTTGGCAATCCAGACGGCAACCGTTGCCAGGGCCATGCCGGAGACATCGGCGAAGACATGGCCAGCGTCGGCCAGCAGCGCGACGGAGTTGCCTGCCACGCCGGCGACGAGCTCCAGCACGAGGACGACGATGCTCAGTGACAGCGCGCCCAGCAGACCGCGCCGATGCTGGTGCGCGGCGGATGTCATGGGATGGGCGCCAGGTTGCACAGCGCCAGTATCCGCGCTACGGATCCGCGCCACGACTCCGCGCCACGACTCCGCGCGAGCGGAGTTACTCCGCGGTGGCGAGCGCCGCCTCGGTCGTCGTACTGGCCGGCGCCGCGCCACCCTCGCGGGCGGCATCGAGTTGCTGGCGCAGGACATCCACGTCGATGGTCATGCCGGTCCACAGGTTGAACGCGGCGGCCGTCTGATGGAGCAGCATCGTGTCGCCGTTCTGCGTCTCGATCGCGCCGGCCGCCTTCGCGTCGCGCAACAGCTGGGTGTCGCGCGGCCAATAGATCAGGTCGAGCACCATCAGCTCAGGCGGCAGCAGGTCGGCCCGGATCGGCGATGTGGTGGCTGCGTCGGCGACTGCGGAGGCGTTGATCAGGATCTTCGTCTTGGATAGCTCGGCCTCGATGACGCTCTCGTGCCAGGTCATCGCGCGCAGCTCCATGTGCGCCGCGCTCTTGCCGAAGTGGCGCACCAGCGCCTCGGCCCGGTGGAGGTGGCGATTAAAGACGATGACGCGCTGGAAGCCAGCCGTGATGAAGGCGTAGACCGCCGCGCGTGCGCCGCCGCCGGCACCGATAATTACCGCCGCCTTGGGCATCTTCTGGCGGCCCACGAGTGCGTCCAACGCCGCGCGGAACGCCGCGACGTCAGTGTTGTGGCCAACGAGGCGCGGCCCTTCCCGGGTGATGGTGTCCACCGCGCCGGTCGCCTGCGCATCCTCGGTCAGCCGGTCGACCATAGGCGCGACCCGTTCCTTGTAGGGGACCGTGATATTCGCGCCCAGGTAGTCGTCGCCGCGCAGACCCGCGATGGCATCGGGCAACTCGATCAGGGGCACATCACTGGGCTCGTAGCGCGCATCAATATCCTTCGCGTCGAAGGCAGCCTGATGCAAGGCGCTCGAGAGCGATTGAGTTACAGGATGGCCGATCAGGACGACCCGTTTGGGCAAGCGAAACACCCTCTTAGAGGCCCGGATGGGGCGGGCTGACCGAACCCCGATGCTATCATCGGCCCCTCGGACAGGGAGAGGTCGCATAGAGGCCTAGTGCGGCGGTTTGCTAAACCGCTAAGTGGGGTAACCTGCTTCGAGGGTTCGAATCCCTCCCTCTCCGCCAGCCGTATCCAAGCGGCAAATCGGGC
>JBDTVN010000195.1:0-2969 GCA_040007155.1 Chloroflexota bacterium | reverse complement strand
GCAATGTCGTTCTTGCCGGCCATTCCGACTCGGGCAAGACCACCCTGGCCGAGCATCTGCTCTTTACCGCCGGAGCCAACACCCGACTGGGCAAAGTTGCCGACGGCACTGCCACGCTCGACTTCGAACCGGAGGAGCACAAGCGCAAGCAGTCGCTGTCGCTCGCACTGGCGACGATGAACTACGACGGCCACGAGGTCACGCTCATCGATACGCCGGGCTACGCTGACTTCGCGGCCGACGTCGTCGAGGGCTTCGAGGCGGCCGACGCCGCGCTAATCACGATGGACGCGTCGGGCGGCGTCGAGGCGGGCACAGAGCGCGCGGTTGCGCTTGGTCGTTCCCACGGAACGGCAGCCATATTCGTGATCACGCGCTGCGAGCGCGAGAACGCGGATCCGTCTGCCGCTCTGGATGCGCTGCGGGCCACGTTCGGCAACAAGATCGCGCCGCTCCACCTTGCAATCGGCAAGGCCGACCAGTTCCGCGGCTACGTCGACCTCGTGCACCGCAAGGCCTACGTCTGGGAAAAAGGCACGCGCTCTGAGGTCGCGATCCCGGCCGACCTGACTGACGAAGTAGCGCGCCGGCGCGATCAGCTGCTGGAGGCGGCCGCTGAAGCCGACGACGATGTGCTGCAGAAGTACCTCGACGGCCAGGAGATCTCTGACGCGGAGCTGGACGCGTGCCTCCATCGCGGCGTGCGCGACTCGATCCTGGCGCCGGTCATGGTCACCGCCGCGGGTCACGACATCGGCATCGAGGGCGTGCTCGACGCGATCATTCGCTACCTCCCCTCCCCCGAGGAAGAGAAGCCGGTAAAGGCTTTTGATGGCAAGGGCGCGGAAATCGAAGTCGAGCAGACGGGAGACGGTCCCCTGCTGGCGCGCGTCTTCAAGACCGCCGCGGACCCGTTCGTGGGCCGGCTGACCTACTTCCGCGTGTTCAGCGGCAAGATCGCCTCGCACGACCACATCTGGAACGCGGAACGCGGCGAGGAAGAGCGCATCGGCCAGGTCCTGCGCGTCAAGGGCAAGGACACGGAGCCGGTCGCGGTCATAAGTGCGGGTGAGATTGGCGCTATCGCAAAGCTCGTGCATACGCACACAGGTGACGCGCTCTCGTCGCGCGAGAAACCGTTCACGCTGCCGCCGATCGACTTCCCCCAGCCGTCGCTGCCGGTGGCGATCGAGCCGCAGACAAAGGCCGACCTCGACAAGATGGGCGCGGCTTTGAACCGACTCCTCGAGGAAGACCCCGGCGTCCGCGTCGAGCGCCAGACCGAGACCGGCGAGCAGATCTTGTGGGCGCAGGGCGACTCCCACGTCGCGGTTGTTATAGAACGACTCAAGCGCAAGTTCAGCGCCGCAGTGGAGACGCACTCGCCGCGCATCCCATACCGCGAGACGATCCGCTCCAAGACTCAGGCCGAGGGCCGCCACAAGAAGCAGTCGGGCGGGCGCGGCCAGTTCGGCCATGTGTGGATCGAGATCGAGCCCAATCCCGGGGCAGGCGTTGCGTTCCAGACTCGCATCGTTGGTGGGTCAGTGCCGCGCCAGTTCTGGGCAGGCATCGAAAAGGGCGTGCGCGACGTCGCGGATAAAGGCCCTGTCGCCGGTTATCCGGTGATCGACTTCAAGGCCACGCTGTATGACGGCTCATTCCACCCGGTCGACTCGGACGAGCTCTCATTCCGACTGGCTGGACAGCTGGCAACACGCAACGGCATCCAGGAGTCGTCGCCGGTATTACTCGAGCCGATCATGGACGTCGAAGTCCAGGTGCCCGAGGCGTACATGGGCGACGTCAACCGCGACCTCAATACCCGCCGCGGCCGCGTGATGGGCATGGACTCAAGCAACGGCATGCAGGTCGTCCACGCGCACGTGCCCCAGGCCGAGCTATTCAACTACGCAACCGAGTTGCGGTCGCTATCCGGCGGGCGCGGCGTGTTCAAGCAGTCGCTCGCGCACTACGAGGAAGTGCCGCCGCACGTCGCCCAGAAGGTGATCGATGCGCACAAGAAGGAAGAGGCTTAGCGGCCTGACGGCCCTTCACGCACGCACCGGTGCGCCAAACGCAGAACTGGTCTGGGCCGTATCGCTTAGTTCTTGTCAGCAGCCCACCCAGTCCTGCACCTGACACGAGATTCGGCGATTCAGGCTGATCTCCTGGATTCGCTGCCTACCCAGTGCTGCATTTGACCGTTAGCCTCGCCCGGTGACCGTGTCCACTCCCTCGCAGGTCTACACGTGGGAGCCGTCGAACGCGGCCATCGCGGCGCGCTACGGATTGGATCCTGCGGACATCCTCCGTTTCGACACGAACACCGTGCCGCTGCCGCCGGAACAGTTGCCGGAGTGGTTGCGCGGCCCATTTGAGCCGAGCGTCAACGAGTATCCCGACTCGTCCTACCAGCACGTCACCAAAGCGGCGGCGGCCTATTACGGCGTCGAGCCGCACGAGTTGATCATCGGCGCGGGTGCCGATGAGGTGCTCGACGTGATCGCCAAGGCATACCTCCCGCTCGGCGCAGCGGCGCTGGTGCCGATTCCCACTTACGCGATGTACGGCGTGCTGACCGGTCAGCGATCGGCCCGCATCACGGCGGTGCCCCGCCTCGGACCCGCCGATGGCTTCGCTCTCGATGTTCCAGCGATGGTCGCCAAGCTGCCCGAGGTGCGCCTCGTGTGGCTGTGTTCGCCCAATAACCCAACTGGAGCAGCCGACTCACCAGCCGACCTCGAATCAATCATCTCTGCCGCAGCCGAACAGAAGGATCCAGTCGCAGTCGCCGTTGACGAGGCCTATTTCGAGTTCGGCGGCGCGACGCTCATCGGGCTGCGGTCGCGCTACCGCAACCTCGTCGTCGTGCGCACAACCTCCAAAGCCTTTGCCCTGGCAGGTGTGCGCGTGGGTTTCGGTGTGGCTGATCGGTCGGTGATCGAACGCCTCGAACGCGTCCGTCC
>JBDTVN010000194.1:0-2992 GCA_040007155.1 Chloroflexota bacterium | reverse complement strand
ACCACCGGTGCCAGATCTTGCCGTTTTTGCCGGGCGCGAAGACATCGATCCGATCAACGCCCCAAGATGAGGCCGCGGGCTGCCCGGCCAGCTCGCCGCCGAGCGACTCCCACTGGTGCCAAGCCAGGCCGTCCCAGTAGCGGTCCCACATCTGGCCGTCCGGAAAGACGGCGAAGACTTCCATCTGGTTCTCACCCCAGGCCGTGACCGCAACCGGAAATGCGAGCTGGCCGGCGAGTGATTCGTCGGTGGACCAGCCATCAATGGCCGTCCACCAGCGATGGCTCAGAGTCCGATCGTTGGCCGTCCAGAACAGATCGATCCGGCCGCTCCCCCACGAAACTGCCGCCAAACCCTCCATCGACGGCCATTATCGCCGCCGCTCGCTCGATAAACTCAGCGCGCGTGAATACGAACCATCACCCGTGGTCCGCGCGGCTGCGCTACGCCTTCGACAACTACATGGCCCGCGGCACGATCGCCCTGATTGTCGGCCTGTTTCTGCTGTCGCTGCTCATCATTTTTGTCGTTTCGCTCGTGCTGGTTATCTCGGGGACGCTCCTGGCGAGTCCCGACACAGAGGGCATCGATGTCTTCGAGATGCTCTGGCGGAGCATGCTGCGCACGCTCGACCCGGGCACTATGGGCGGCGATACCGGAACGATCCCGTTTGTGCTGTCGATGCTCGCCGTCACGCTGGGCGGCATCTTCGTCATCAGCACCCTGATTGGCGTCCTGTCAAGCGGTATCGAGGGCAAGCTCGACGAGCTGCGCAAGGGCCACTCCAAGGTTCTCGAGAGCAACCACACGGTGCTCCTGGGCTGGTCGCGCCAGGTCTTCGAAATCATCGGCCAGATCGTTCTGGCCAACGCCAATCAGCGCCGCGCGCACATCGTCGTCCTGGCCGACAAGGACAAGGTCGAGATGGAAGAAGAGATCCGCCAGCGCGTGCCCGACACAAAGACCACGCGGATCATCTGTCGCACCGGTTCGCCAATCGAGCTGGCCGACCTGGCGACGGCCAGCGTCCACACATCGCGCTCGATCATCGTGCTCGCGCCGGAGACCGAGGATCCCGACACGGAAGTCATCAAGACGCTGCTGGCGATTACCAACGATCCCGTCCGCCGCAGCGAGCCATACAAGATCGTGGCCGAGATCAAGGAGCCGCGCAACGTCACCGTCGCGCGACTCGCCAGTCAGGACGAGGCCCAGCTGGTGCTGGGCGGCGAGCTGATCGGCCGCATCGCGGCGCAAACCTGCCGCCAACCAGGACTGTCGGTCGTCTATCAGGACCTGCTCGATTTCGATGGCGACGAGATGTACTTCTGGTCGTCGCCGGAGCTGGTCGGTCGCAAATTCGGTGAGGTGCTGCCGCTCTTCCGCACCTCCAGCCTGGTCGGCATCATCCCCGCTGCGGGCACTGGCGAGCCGCAGCTCAATCCAGCCATGGACCATGTCATCGCCGAGGGCGATCGACTCGTGGTCGTTGCTGAGGATGACGACACCATCGCCCGCGAGGACCCGCCCGAAGGCGCCGTCAACGAGGCCGCCATCGTCATACGCGAACAGGCTGCGGCCCAGCCGGACGCGACGCTCCTCCTGGGTTGGAACGCGCGCACAGCGGGCCTGCTGACGGAGCTTGACAAGTACGTCGCGGCCGGCTCGCGCCTCACCGTCATCGCCGCGAGCCCCGGTCACAACCTCGAGGCCGAGATCAACGGCGTGGGTCGGCGGCTGAAAAACCTGAAAATGACCTTCCGCGCGGACGACACCACCGACCGCACCGTCCTCGATGAGGCGACAGCAGATGGGCATGCCCACGTCGTGGTGATGTCGTATTCGGATTTCTTCGATGAGCAGCGCGCCGACGCGAAAACCCTGGTGACGCTGCTCCATCTGCGCGACATCGAAACGACGCGGGGCGAGAGCTACACAATCGTCAGCGAGATGCTCGATGTCCGCAATCGGGCGCTCGCGGCGGTGACGCGCGCCGACGACTTCATTGTCAGCGGCAAGCTCGTCAGTTTGATGATGTCGCAGCTCGCCGAGAACCCCGAGCTGCGCCCGATCTTCGACGACATGTTTGACCAGGAAGGCAGCGAGATCTACCTGAAGCCCGCATCGGATTACGTGGCGCTCGGCCACGAGGTCAACTTCTACACCGTGCTCGAGTCGGCGCGCCGCCGCGGGAATATTGCCCTGGGCTACCGACTCGCCAGCCTGGCCGACCAGTCGGACAAGAACTACGGCGTGGAGATGAACCCCGACAAAGCCGCGATGGTGACGTTCAGCGCGGGCGACAAACTCATCGTCATCTCTGAGGACTAGGCTGATCCACCCGATCGCACCGCCCCTGCCGGATGGCCTCGACACGCCGGCGCTGGTGATCGATCTCGATATCGTCGAGCGCAATGCGCGGCGGGTTGGCGATGCGGTCGCGCGCCGCGGCATCAAGCTCCGGCCGCATGTCAAGACGCACAAGTCGGTCGCGCTGGCCAAGTTGCAGATGGACGCCGGTGCGACCGGAATCACTGTGGGCACGTTGGGTGAGGCCGAGGTCATGGCCGACGGCGGCTTGACCGACATATTTCTCGCCTATCCGGTCTGGGCCGCGGGACCCAAGGCTGCTCGGCTGCGCGCCCTGGCCGAGCGGCCCGGCCTGCGCTTTGCGGTCGGCGCGGACTCACTTGCGGGCATCGCTCAGTTGGCGGCCGCGATGCTCGGCTCGAGCGCCCGGCTGCAAGTGCTTATCGAGGTCGATCCGCACTATGGCCGGACCGGCGCGACCCCTGATTCCGCGGCCGAGATCGGCCAGGCAGTTGAGCGCGCCGGGTTCGAGTTGGTCGGCCTGTTCAGCCACGGTGGCCATGCGTATGCCGGCGGCGACTCAATTGCGACCGCGGCACGAGATGAGCTCGAGGCACTGGCCATAGGCGCGGAGGCCCTCGTCGCGGCAGGGTTGGCCGCGCCCGTGTTGAGCGCCGGCTCA
>JBDTVN010000193.1:0-3021 GCA_040007155.1 Chloroflexota bacterium | reverse complement strand
TGACGCAGAATGGCCAGACGGGTCGGGTCGGAAGCACCCTGCAGCAGCAGGTGATCGGGGTCAGTCGGCCGCTTCATGACAAATAGCATATTGACAAGTGTCTATATTGGCAAGTATCAATACCGCATGACAACGACCGCTGTCGCTCCGGCGACCACCGCATCCACCAACCTCACCGATGCCATCCACGAGGAAGTCCGCGCCCGCTATGCCGCGGCAGCCACGACCGCCCAGTCCGGTTGCTGCGCCGCCGACGGCGACGAGGCGCCCGGCCCCAGCTTCTACTCGGCGCTGGAGCGATCCGAGCTCCCCGACGCTGCCGTCCTCGCCAGCCTGGGTTGCGGCAATCCGCTTGCCGTCGCCGACCTGCACGAGGGCGAGCGCGTGCTCGACCTTGGCTCGGGTGGCGGCATTGATGTGCTGCTCTCAGCCAAGCGAGTGGGACCGACAGGCCGGGCCATCGGCCTGGACATGACCGACGAAATGCTCGCGCTGGCGCAGCGTAACGCGGCTCAGGCAGGCGCCACGAACGTGGAGTTCGTTCGCGGCCACATCGAAGACATCCCGCTGCCGGCAGAGTCAGTTGACGTGGTGATAAGCAACTGCGTGATCAATCTCGCTGCCGATAAGCCGGCAGTATTCCGCGAGATCGCGCGCGTGCTGAAGCCAGGCGGCCGGCTCGGCTTCACCGACATCGTCGCCGAGGATCGCCTCTCCCCCGCCGAGCGCGGTGAGCGCGGCTCCTATGTCGGCTGCATCGCCGGCGCGCTCTCGTACAGCGAGTTCATTGCGGGATTGGAGTCAGTCGGGCTGACGGACATCTCGCTGAGCGCGACACACGCGGTGGCGGACGGGCTCGACAGCGCGATCATCAAGGCGACCAAGCCGCTCGTCGGAGCAACGGGGGCCGCCGCTGGGCCAATGCTTGATACCAGCCGACGCGATCTGCCATTGGCCCAGAAGGCGAGCAGCAGCTGCGGTTGTGGCGAAGGCGGTTGCTGCTAGTCGCAGCGGCGCTAGTCGTCGGCCGGTTCGCGCGCGTCGCTCGGCGGAACCTCGAATAACCGCTTGACCAGTTCGCGCGCGGCGCGCGCGCCGACGGTGCCAAGCACGAGCTCGTAGGTCTTCCAGGCGGAGTTGCGCGCATTTGGCGGATCCTTGGCGTGCTCGTCGCGCAGGTACGCGGCGAAATCACGTTCGAGATGTGCGCGCACCTTCTCGCGGTCTTGCTCGGGCAGTCGGTCGATCGACTTCTCGATGTCGCGCGGCAGCACCTTGGGCGGTGCGCTGTAACGCTTGGGGAAGAGCCGCTTCTCGACGCTCTGAGCGACCCTGCGCGGCCCGCCCACAAGCAGGAAAGCGGCGCCGCCGGCAGCGCCCAGAGTCGGTACCGGGTTGCTTCGGATCTTGGCCGGGATGTCGACTGCGGCGCGCACGGACGTGTTCATGTTGTCGAGCTCGGTCGCGACATTCGCACGCGCGGTCTTGACGCCCGCCAGGGCATCGGCGACGCGCGGAGCGGGCGGGGTTACCGGCCGCCCAGGTTCGATCGTCTCGTCTGCCATTGTTCCTCCAACCAGGCGCGCGTCTCTTTGGCGGCCTCGATCGACTCGCTCGGATAAAGCTTGGCGAAGCGCGCGCCGGGATCGAGCCCGGGCAGCGCAATCACGACATCGAGAATCGGCCAGGCGATGAGCCCGACGGTTATCGCGAAACCAACTGCCGGGGGCCACGTCCACGGCGCGGCGGCAATCAGCCAACCGAGCACCGCTCCGATCAGCACGCCCAGGAACAGGCCACCGATGAAGCCAAATCGGCCAGCCACACGGGCCAACATCAGTGCGAAAAGGACGGCTCCGACTACAGCCCCACCTACAAGGGCCACGGCCACTGTGCCGTTAAGCGGAAAGGCCAGCTGGGCGGCCGCGTTGTTGGCCGCGTTGTAGCCAACGTTGGAGCCGCACAACCACGCAATCCCGATCGTGATCAGGGCCGCCAGAAAGAGGCTGCCCAGCGCCGCGCGGCGCGATGCGCCGATGATCGCCAGCCCCAGGATCAGCGCCAGCGCTATGCCAAAGAGCACGCCATGGGCGAGACCCCAGCCAATCGACCCGAATAGCCACTCGCCTTCGAATAGAAAGCCACCGACGTAAAGCAGGGTGCCGGTCATCAGCAGAAGGGCGAGCGCACAGCCCGCCTGGGCGCTGATGAGCTTGACCTGGTCGAGGATCTCGCCGATTTCGGCCTTTAGCAGGTCGACGTGCGACTGGAAAAGCGCGACGAAAGCGGCGCGCGTGCGGCCAAACTGGGCGCCCAGCCCGGGCGCGCGCTGCTTGCTCATGACCTATAGATGCTCAGGCTCGTGACGCGCATTGGTCAAGCGCCACAGGGCCCGTTGCGCATACAGGAGCGTTGCGGCGGACGAGTGCCTAGAAGTCGCCCATGCCGCCCGGAGGCATCTGGGGCATGGCCGATTTCGGCTCGGGCTTGTCGGTGATCATGACCTCCGTCGTGAGCACCATGCCGCCGATGGACGAGGCGTTCTCGACCGCTGAGCGGGTGACCTTGGCCGGGTCGACGATGCCGGCCGCGACCAGGTCGGTGTACTCCTCGGTCATGACATTGAAGCCGAGCGTGGTGCTCTTCTTCTCAGCCTGCTTGCGGCGCACGTTCTCGAGCACGACCGCGCCATCCATCCCGGCGTTTTCGGCCAGCTGGCGCAGCGGCTCCTCGAGCGCCTTGCGCACGATGTCGACGCCAACGGCGGCATCGCCGTCAAGCTTGAGAGAGTCGAGCGCGGTCTGGGCGTTGATGAGCGCGACGCCGCCACCGGGGACGATGCCCTCCTCGACCGCACTGCGCGTAGCCGAGAGCGCGTCCTCGACGCGGTGCTTCTTCTCCTTGAGCTCGGTCTCCGTCCCGGCGCCGACCTTGATGATCGCGACGCCACCGGACAGCTTGGCCATGCGCTCCTGGAGCTTCTCCTTGTCGTAGTCCGAGGTGGTCTCCTCGATCTGCGCC
>JBDTVN010000192.1:0-3055 GCA_040007155.1 Chloroflexota bacterium | reverse complement strand
GGATGAACACGCCGCCGCCCAGGTTCTGGTCCTCGAACGGCAGGACGTAGCGCGCTCGGACGCCAAGCAATGAGTGGGTGTTGACCGAAAGCTTGGCGGGCCGCGGCGAGGCGAGGACGATGCGCTGCGCCCACTGCAGCAGGCCAGTAGCTAGTTCGAAGCCGGAGTTCTCCTTGCCGACGATGAACAGGCGCTTGCCGGCGTAAGTCTCGGCCGGTCGCGTGTCGACGTAGTGGGCGACCTGGTCGAAGCCGGGTGTGTCGGGCTTATAGGGCTCGGAAATGCCGATCGCGAAGATGGCGACTTTGCAGCGGTACTCTCCGTCGCTGGTCTGTAGGACGAAGCGATCGCCATCGCGCCGCGTTCCTTCCCAGCGGCACTCATAGCGAACCGCCAACCCCGCGCGGTCGACGAAGGCCGCGAGGTTCGCCTCCATCTCCGGCCGCGACGGGAACGATGACGTGCCGTCCATCAGGTCGGGCATGATCGCCCGGGCCTTTTCTTCGTTGGCGAGCAGCGAGTTCCAGTCGTACCACTGATAGAAGCGATCCTCGCGCGTCACCGGCGCGTACGGCTTGGTCCACGACAGCAGGCGCTGGAAGAATGGGAAGCGGCGGAACATGCCCCCCGGCGCCGGGTCGGCCGAGATCAGCGCGTGCTCGATCCCCAGGCTCTTGAGGAAGTAGCTGGTTTGGAGGCCACCTGGTCCACTGCCGACAACGACGACCGGATAGTCGCCGACAGGGAACGGCCGCTCGCTTAGCTCCGCCATCGACTTGCGTTACGCAGGCGCACTGCAATCGCCTTGAGCATTCGATACATCACCTGCGGGTGTTCGCGCAGGAAGCCTTCGAGCTCGGGCCCACCTAGATGCAGGACGTGGAGCTGGCGCAGCGTCACGATGTCCGCCACCGGCGGCTCACCGAGCAGGATCGACATCTCGCCGAAGAAGTCGCCCTTGGCGAGTCGGGCGCGCTCATCGCCATCAATCTTCACCGCGACCTCGCCGTCCAGAATCACGTAGAAACCTGTGCCTGTGAAGCCCTGGCGCAGGATGCGCTGACCGACCGGGAAGGACTCCTCGGTCATCTTGTGGGCGACCTGCTCCAGCTGCGGCCGCGTCAGATCGGCGAACAGTGTCAGGCTCGACAGCATGTCGACCAGTTCCTGTTGAGTCATCGCCATGGCTAGTGACCCAGGCGCTCGCCAGAGAGCTCATCAACGGCGAGGCGGACGCGGGCCACGAGCCCTTTGATCATGTTCAAGGCGAGCTTCGGGTCGCTCTCGAGCAGAGCCAATAGATCCCATGAGGCGAGCGCCACGACTTCAGTTTGCTCCGCCGCCTCGATGCTGGCGTTGCGCGGCTTCTGGTCAATGACGCTCAGCTCGCCAAAGAACTCGCCCTTGCCCAGGCGCGTCAGTTCGTCCGCACCGCGCAGGACCTTGACGGAGCCGCTCAGGATCACGTACAGACCGGTCCCGACCTGGCCCTGGCGGACGATGAATTGACCCGGCGCGAATTCCTGCTCGCCGGTCACGGCCGCCAGGCGCTCCATTGAGTCAGCGCTGATGCCTGCGAAAAGCGGCACTCCAGCGAGAGCTGCGGCCTTGTCCTGGGTGCTCAGTGCCATCGGCCGCACGATATCAGCCGTTGTAAGCGCGTCGCCCGAACCTCTAATCGCCGCGGTGGCCGCTCGACTGGATGGAGAAGCCACCAAGTCCAGCGACGGTCGGCGTGCGGTTAACAACCACGCTGTCGACATGCGCGCCGGGCGGGCCAGCGTGGAGATGGCGAGTGAGCTCATCGAGTGCCTGCGGGCTGCCCTCGGCAACGACGCGGACGGTGCCGTCGGGTTCATTGGCGGTCCAGCCAGCAAGGCCGAGCTCCTTTGCGCGGCGGACGACGAAGTAACGGAAGCCGACACCCTGGACGTAGCCGTGGACGGTGGCTTCGAGACGTTCTGCCTGGGGTTGCTCGGTCACGCCGTGCGCTGTGTCGTCGGCCAACTGAGCAACAGCGCGTCCACTGCCAGCTCCGGATTGGCGTAGGCGTCGAGTGCGCGACTGACCGACTCGAGATGGTCGAGGAATTGGGCGGCAGCGCGTGGATCGACGGTCCTGCCTGCGGCCGTCAGGTCGTCGAGCAACTCATGTTGATGGAGCTCCCTCGCGCCGCCTCTCGTCGCCACGGCGAGGTCGCGCGCCACCTCGCGCCACACGGCGAGAAGTTGCGCGGCGGCAGCGCGCCGCTCGGCGGGGCTGATCCGCGCCGCGCCGGACGCGGACCGGCGCTGCGGCTTCACCTCATCGTCCGTGTGGCCCGCAGTGGCGCGTAGCAGCTCGGCGGCGTCACTCAGCAACTCGATGGGCGCGGCCAGCCGCCGCCGCCGATCTGCGCCAAGGAGATCGAGCAACTGGCCCGCGAGGCGCGACTGAGCGACCGTTGCTTCAGGTTGAGCGGCGAGGGCCATGGCCACACCTGGCCGCCCCGCGGACAGGCGGGCGAGTGCGGCTGCACGCGAGGCATCGGCCAAGCCGCGCTCGCCGAGCAGCTCCGTGATGGGTTCCGCGCCGACAGGACCAAGCCGCGCTCGCGCACAGCGACTCACGACCGTCGCTAGCAAGGCGGCCGAGTCGTCCGCACACAGGATCAGCACGACCCGCGCCGGCGGCTCCTCGAGCGTCTTGAGCAGCGCGTTCTGCGCGTCGATGTTCATCCGGTGCGCACTCTCGATGATCGCTATGCGTACGCGACCTTCGAGGGGAAGCAGAGCCAGGTCAGACGTCAGCCCCTGGATCTGGGCGACCCGTATCTGTTGCCCGGCGCCTTCCGGCGCCAGGCGGTGAAGATCGGGGTGATTGCCGTGTTCGACTTTGTGGCACGCGGCGCATTCTCGACAGGGCCGCGCGCGAGGATCAGCCGCGAGGCACAACAGCCCCGCGGCCATATCCATCGCCAGGGTCGTTTTACCGACGCCGGTTGGGCCGACCAGCAGCAACGCGTGGACAGGCCGCTCCGATTCGACCGCGCGGCGGACCAGCCCGAGGGCTGACG
>JBDTVN010000191.1:0-3099 GCA_040007155.1 Chloroflexota bacterium | reverse complement strand
GCGCCGCGCGCCAGGAGCTGACGCACGATGTTTTCCTTGAGCCCGTAGTCGACCAGCGCCACGAGCGGCCCACCTGATGGGCCGATCTCGTGAATGGCGTCCGCCGATACCTGCGCGACGAAATCCTGGTCTTCCCAGCGCGCCACTCCGCGGGCCGCGTCAACGGCCGCTGCCGCGTCTACTTCTGTGGGCGCGGTGATGACCACGCGCTGCGAGCCTGTTTCGCGCAACCGCCGTGCCAGCCGCCGGGTGTCAAGCCCCGCGATTGCGGGTACGCCCCAGCGCCGGAGCAGGTCGACCAGCTGCCGCGCCGGCTCCAGCACGGCCGCCGTGGCGTGGCCCACGATCAGGCCGCGCAGCCACGGCCGCCCGCTCTGGTCGTCGAACGAGATGCGGCCGTAATTGCCAATGAGCGGATAAGTCATCAGCACCGTCTGGCCGGCGTAGGAGGGATCGGTGCAGATCTCCTGGTAGCCGCTGTAGGAAGTGTTAGCGACCAGGTCGCCGCCGCCATTAGTCGGTGCCCCAAAGGCGACCCCCTCGAGCACCAGGCCATCTTCCAGGGCGACCAGCGCCGGTCCCAAGGCGCCGATGCGCGGATCGACAACGGCGTCGAACGGGATCGGCAGCCCAGGGAGCCCGGACGCAACAAAAAGACCACCGCTCGCAGATGAGCGGTGGCCGGTCTGTTGCACAGTCAATTGCAGCCGTTCCTTCCTGGTCCTCTCGGGACCACCTTCGCCGGCCTCACAGAACCGGAGTGAAGGGAGCGACTGGAGGTTACATCACACCGTTGGGACGCGCGTGCCCTCCGGCCATGTCTCATAGGTTGCAGCCTCGTCACCCGCCTCTGTCGACGCGGGCAGGTCGTCGACGCCGCCGGAAGCGACTGACTCGATCTGTGAGTTGATCTTCTGTGTCGCTTGCGTCGCCGCTGCTCGACCGTTGCTCAGCCACTCGTCGAAGCGAGCCTTGAGCGCGGCGCGGCGCTCGCGACCACGCTCAGGATCGAGCAAGAACATCGCGGCGATGCCCAGGCCGAGGCCGATACCCACGCCGCCGAGCAGGGCGATGCCTGGCGGGCCGTCATTCCGGCGCGGCTCAGTCGTGAGGCGGACCTGGCGAAGCTCATTGCCGATAGATGAGGCCTGGTCGCTTGCCTGCTTCATCCGCTGGCGGCCCATCGCCGCAACGGCCGGGGCCCACGCGGCTGCGAGACTGGCAATCCGGCCCACGGCGGCATTCGTCTGCTTCTGGGCGTCGTGCGCAACATCATGCGCAACGACGTCGGCGTGGGTGCCCGCATCGCGGCCAATCTGGGCGGCAACCTGGGCAAGATGATCGGCTTCACGGCCGAGGGCGTTGCGGACGTCCTCGATCTTGTCGTGAGTTCCGTTGGTATGACCGTTATTGGCGGTCCAAGGTGCAGTCAAATTCATGACACGACCTCCTCTCGTTCCTAACCATCGTGCTCTCAGGCGCCGAAAAGAGACAGTGCCGTTCAGCAGGGTGGGGTTGCAAGACCGATACGATTCAGCCGTGCGCCTCACCGACTGGGAGCAACAACGGCTGACCGTCTTCACCGCCGCCGAGCTGGCGCGACGCCACCGCGCGGCGGGACTGAAGCTCAACGCGCCCGAGGCGATCGCGCTGATGTGCGACGCGATGTTCGAAGCCGCACGCGCCGGAGCCTCGTACGCGGAGGTGGAAGCGGCGGGCCTCGCCGCCGTCCCGGTGGCTGACGCAATGGAGGGTGTTCCCGCCCTCGTCGACGAGGTGCGGCTCGAGGTCCTCATGGGCGACGGCACCCGCCTGGTCCTCCTGCGCAACCCCCTTGGGACGGGGGGTTCCCAGCAAGCCGCCGACTCTCCGCCCGCAACCCGACCCAACCGGTCGACCCGCACCCTCAGCGTTACCAATGGCGGCGAGCACATCGTGCGCGTCTCGTCGCATTACCCGTTCGACCAGGTCAACCCGCGTCTCCAGTTCGACCGCGGCAAGGCAAAGGGCTATCGGCTCGATTTGCCGGCCGGTTCAACACTCCGTTGGGCGCCCGGCGAGACAAGAGAAGTGACGCTGGTCGCATTTGGTGGAAAGGTGGCTCAATGATGTCTCGGCTGCTGGTGGCGCTCGCACTCACGGTCGTGTCGGCCGTGGGCTGTTCGTTGGGGCCGACCGTGCCAGCGTCGCCTACGCCCATCCCCACGCCATCTAAAGCGCCAGCGTCACCCAGCCCGAACCCGTTCAGCGCCGGTCACTACGACGACGGCACCATGGCCTTCGACTATCCCGCCGACTGGAACGCCGAGCGGCCCTGGTACCCGTCAAGCGTGTCGGACCTCAAGGCTGACCTTTCGACCGAAACGCTGCGTCCGCCGTGTGTCGTATCCGGCAGCGCCACTCTTTGTCGTCCTGCAGTGGAGGGCCTCTCTCCAGGCGGAATCCTGATCACTTGGTGGCGTTGGGGTCTTCACCGGGGCAATCCCGGTCCCGACCCGACCGATGGTCAGTTGATCCACGTCGGCGGGCGCTCGGCGCGCCTCCATGACTCGGGCGCGGAAGGTCATTGTCTGAATATCGACGCGGACACCTCGCTGCGTCTCGAGATCCCCGACCCGACGTTGGATGGATCATGGACCGTCATGGACGCGTGCCTGCGCTCCCCGGTCGAGGATTCGCGCGCCAAGCTGGACGCGCTGCTCGCGTCGGTCACCTGGTCTGCGCCGCAGCCAACTTCGACACTCGACCTCAATGGCGGTGTCATGCTCCAGGTCTACGACGACACCGGCCTAGTCACTGACGGCGCGATGGGCAGCGCCGCGTCGCAGGGCAACCAACCGGACGTTTCGGTCGACGGGAACGTCCTCGAGGTGCGCTGGGTCGGTGGTGTTTGCCAGAAGGGTCCGATCCTCGGCCTTGTTCAAAACGCCGGCAAGCTACTTCTCCTGCTCGAACCAGACGCGGGCCCGCCCTTTGGGCCAACCACGGGACCGGTGGCATGTCCGGCCCTGGCCTTGTTCAACGTCGTCGATCTGACCTTGAGTCAGCCGTTCAGCCAGGAAGACGTCTCCCTCGAGGTCTGGTGAGCAGCGCTCGGCT
>JBDTVN010000190.1:0-3101 GCA_040007155.1 Chloroflexota bacterium | reverse complement strand
CAAAGCGCGCGCGCCATGCGACGAGACGCTCATGGACTTCGGGCGCGATGCGCACTTCGGCGACCTGATCGAAGACGTCCGGCGTGACCGTCACGAGGCCGACCAGCGTTGTGCCGGCGCGGGCGCCGAGCATCACCTGCAGCGAGCGCTCCAACGTGAACACCTCGCTGTCGAAACGGGGCGACGTGATGACGTCCGTCAGCAGGTCCTCGACGTTGTCGAGCATGCCTGTGTCGGCGACGGCCGTGGCCAGGTGGAGGATCTCCTCCTTGAAAAGGAACTGTTCTTCGTGGTCGAGCATTGGGCCGCCGATGCTACTCCCTGCGCAGTACCGGCCGAGTGAGGCAGGTCGGACCGCCGCTGCCGTTTAGGCCGATCTGGCGCGCCTCGAAGGTGTGAACCTCGCAGCCGACAGCGGTCAGGGCGGCTGCGATCCTTGGGTTGCCGGCGGCGAGGACGACTACGCCCGGCCTGACCGCGAGGACGTTGCAGCCCAACGTCGCGAACTCGGCCTCGTCGACGGGAAGCGCTCGCACCCCGAGCTCGCCGAGAAGTTCATGCAGGCCTGCCGGCAGCAGCGGTTGGAACACGACGGCGAGATCGTCCGCGACGGGGGAGATGACGCTCAAAAGGTGGAGTACCTCGTCTGGTCCGTGCCACCAGGCAAGGTCGAACGTCTCCGCACGTCCGTCGACGATGGCCTTCAATTGATCGGCGCCGGCGCGGTTGGTGCGCAGCGAGCGGCCGATGCACAAGAGGTCCGGCCGCAGCCACAAGGTATCGCCGCCGTCGACCGTTCCGGGTGCCTCGATCCGACCCAGTGTCGGGATGCCTGCGGCGAGTGTCCAACGTTCCAGCGGCGCCTCCTCGCCCAGCCGGGTTGGTTTGCCTGAACGGAGCGGCACGGCGCCACGATCCGTGATGAGGAGCGGATCAAAAACGTAGATGGAGTCCGGTCCCAACCCATCGTCATCCAGGACGTGGACGATGACGCCAAGGCTCGTGAGCAGTTCGGCCAATGCCCCGTGTTCGCGCCGCGCGACTTCCAGGTCGACCGGGTGGAGGAAGCCGTGCGCGGGATCGTCGAATGCGCGCCCGAAGGCCGCGCCGGGTGCGCGGAGCACGACCTCGCGCAAAGGCGCGGTCATCGATTGGGCGCCGAATTCGGGATTCGTCATCGGGTCAAGTCTCGCGCGCTCGACGACAAAGGTGAAGCGCCCCGCTGGCCTTGCGGCCGCGGGGCGCTCTGCGATCCAAGAGTTGAGCGGCGCGATTTACGGATAGAGCCCGCGCATCGCGGTAGCGTCGGCCACACGCTGAACGGCCAGCAGGTACGCGGCCAGGCGCATGTGCACGCCTTCGCGCTGGGCGATTGCCAGCGTCTCGTTGAACGCCTTGACCATGATCTCGTGCAGCTTCTCGTTGACGACCTTCTCGCTCCAGTGGTCGCGGTTCAGGTCCTGAACCCACTCGAAGTACGAGACGGTGACGCCACCGGCGTTGCACAGGATGTCAGGAATTACGAAGACGCCATTCTTGAATAGGATCTCGTCGGCTTCTGGCGTCGTGGGACCGTTGGCGGCTTCGGCGACGATCTTGGCCTTGACCTTGCCCGCGTTGGCGGCCGTGATCTGGTTCTCGAGCGCTGCCGGGATGAGCACGTCGCACTCGATCTCGAGGATCTCGACGTTGCTCACGGCCCTGGCGCCGGGGAACCCGACGACCGTGCCATGTTCGGCCTTCCAGGCAATAACGCGGTTGATATCCAGCCCAGACGGGTTGTGGATGCCACCGGTGGAGTCGGACACCGCCAGAACCTTGACGCCCTCGGCATTCATCAACTGAGCGGCGATAGAGCCGGCATTGCCGAAGCCCTGAACTACCACTGTGCTGGTCTTGAGGTCGAGCTGGAGGTGCTTTGCCGCCTCGATTACGCAGAACACGGTCCCACGCGCGGTGGCCTCATTGCGCCCCTCGGAGCCGCCCAGTGAGATCGGCTTACCGGTTACGACGCCCGGGACGGTGTAGCCAACGTGCATGGAGTACGTGTCCATGAACCACGCCATGACCTGGCTGTTGGTATTCACGTCCGGTGCGGGGATGTCCTTCTCGGGCCCGATGAGGACCTCGATCTCCGTGAAGAAGCGCCGACTCAGGTTTTCCAGCTCACGCCGTGACAGCTTCTTGGGATCGACGATCACGCCGCCCTTGCCGCCGCCGTACGGGATGCCGACGACGGCGCACTTCCAGGTCATCCACATCGCGAGCGCCTTGACTTCGTCGATGCTCACGTTCTGGTGATAGCGGATGCCACCCTTGGCCGGGCCGCGACTCAGGTTGTGCTGGACGCGATAGCCCTCGAAGACCTTTACGGTCCCGTCGTCCATCTTCACCGGGAAGTGGACATGCAGCTCGCGCCGCGGCTCGCGCAGGACCTGGCGCAGGCCCGGGTCCAGATTGAGCTTGTCAGCGGCGATATCGAATTGCTGCTGAGCCACGTGCCACGGGTTAATTGCCGGCGCTTCTCGCTCGGTCGTCATAGGAGTGGTGATCCTCCAGCGGGGATTAGCTTCGGCCGAAATCAGGGGGCCTCACAGAAGCGCGCGAAGTTTACACCGGCCACATAAGGCCACCGACTAACCGGGAGCGCCAACTCAGGGCTTGGGCAGGATTACCGCGCCATACACGCCGGGCCCCGTGTGCGGACCGACCGACGGTCCGATGAGGAAGATGCCGACCTGGTCGCGCGGAAAGTTGGTTGCCTTGGCCAGCTCGTCGGCGAAGTCGCCGATGTCCTCAGCCTGCCCATGGATGACGGCGATCATCTCGGGCGTGGCTGTGCTCAGCATTTCAAGCAGACGAGCGCGCGCCTTGCCGCGCGTGCGCGGCCGATCAGCAGTTTCGACAACGCCATCGACGATCGTGATGATCGGCTTGACTGAGAGCACATTTCCGATTGCGGCCCGGGCCGGGCTGATACGGCCGCCGCGCTTGAGGTACTCGAGCGTATCTAGGGCGAGATATAGCCTCAGCGTGTTCTTGCGTGCCTCGAGCTCGGCCACGATCTGGTCGCCGGTCCAGCCCTCTTTGGCGCGTTGCGC
>JBDTVN010000189.1:0-3103 GCA_040007155.1 Chloroflexota bacterium | reverse complement strand
CCATGAGGTGCTCGCGCATGCCCGGGTTGTTGGTGTTGAGCTTGGGCAGCGCCGGTAGATCCCACCACGCGCGGTAGCCGAGCACTTTCAGGGTCACGTCGCCCTCGTGGAGCTCGGTCTGCATCTCGGCCATGCGCCTGCCGTCTTCGGGCGACGGATAGGGACGCAGCTCCTTGCCCGCCGCGAGCCCGGCCTTATCGACATAAAACCAGTCGACATAAGGCGAGTCGATGCCGTTCTCGACGACGTGGTGGAACGGCCAGAAACCGCGGCCAGAATGATTGAAGACGCCATCGAGCACGACGCGCATCCCGCGTCCGTGGGCCGCGTCGAGCAGCTCGCGCAGCGCCGCGTTGCCGCCGAGCAGCGGATCGACCTGGTAGTAGTCGTACGTGTGGTAGCGGTGGTTCGCGGCGCTCGCAAAGACGGGCGTCAAATAAAGCGCGGTGATGCCCAGGTCGCTCAGGTGATCGAGGTGCTCGACGATGCCGAGCAGGTCGCCGCCCTTGAACCCGGTGAAGGTCGGCGGTGCGTCCCACGGCTCCAGAGCGCCCGGTTTGCGCACGCGCGCGGACGCGGCGAAGCGGTCGGGAAAGATCTGGTAAAAGACGGCGTCGGCCACCCAGGCCGGGGTGTCGGACAGATCTGTCAAAACGACAGCGATCGGGTGGTGCTCAGCCCTTTACTCCACCGACGGCAAGACCGGACACGATGTATTTCTGGAGCAGCAGGTAGACGACTGACACGGGCAGCGCGAACAGGATCGCGAATGCGCTGAAGTGCGACCACGGCGTCTGTGTCGCGTATTGGCCGACCTGCAGGTTGAGGGCGATCGCCAGCGTGTATGAGTCGACCTTACCGGTGAGGAAGATCGTCGAGAAGTAGTACTCGGTCCAGCCCGCGATAAAGCCCAGGAATGCGGTCACGGCCAATGCCGGGACGGCGAGCGGCAGGATGATGCTGCGGAACGCCTGGTTGCGCGTGGCGCCATCGACGGACGCGGCTTCCTCGAGCTCCTTGGGGATCGTGTCGAGATAACCCTTCAGGTTCCAGATCGCGAAGGGCAGCAAACCGGAGATGACTGCAAGTGCGACACCCGCCAGAGAGCGGCGCAGGTTGAAGTCACCCAGGATCGGCAGATCGATGCGGATCGAGTTGAACTGGACGAACAGCGGCACGATCGTCACGACCGGCGGCAGCATCAGCACCGCGAGGATGCCGAGCATCAGGACCTGCCGCCCACGGAACTTGAGGCGCGAGAAGGCGTAAGCCGCGCTGACGCCGACCAGCACCGAGAAGAGCGATGTTGACAGGGCCAGGATGAGGCTGTTCTTGGCCATGCCCAGGAAATCGATCGGGTTTGAGGTCGGGTGGTTGATGACCTCTACGAACGAATTGAGCGACGCGCCCGGCGGGATGAGGTTCAGTCCATCTGGGCGCGGCAGAGCGCGCGGGTCGAGCGCGAGGCTGACCACCCACATGATCGGGAACAGCACCGTGAACGCGATGAAGACGCACAGCGCCTGGAGGAGCGCCTGCTTGCGCACGGGCAGCTTCCTCTGGTCCGAGTCACCCGATCCACGCGGTCGCCGGATCATGGCTCTGCCGCGGTTCAAGACGCTTCTGGCGGCCGTCATGTGTCGAAGCTCGCAGTCGCCTTGGTGAGTCGGTTGAAGAAGATGGTGATGGCGAGCAGGATGAAGAACATGAACACCCCGAACGCGGCCGCAACACCGTACAGGTGGTACGCGTTGACGAGCGTATAGGCCTGCGTGACGAGCAACTCGGTCCGGCCGAACGGTCCGCCGCCGGTCATGAAGTAGGTCAGATAGAACAGGTTGAACGTCACCACGAAGCCGTAGATCGCATAAGGGATCATCGCCGGTCTGAGGAAGATCATCGTCACGTTGCGAAATTTCGCCCAAGCGCCGGCCCCGTCCATTTCCGCGGCCTCATAAAGGTCTTTCGGAATGCTCTGGAGCGCGCCCGTGGCGACAACCGAGTTGAGCGGCCAGCCCAGCCACGTGTTCGCAGCCAGCAGCGCGAAATACGCGAGCGGCAGCGGGATGAACGCAATCGGGTCCTGGACCTGCTGCAGCCAGTTGATGTTGAACGCCTCAGGCGGCACCTTGAAGAGCGCGCCCACGAGTTTCAACGCCTCGTTGATGGCGCCGTGGTCGCGGCTGAACATGTTGGCCCAGACGGTGGCGACGATGATCGGCGGGATGACTACGGGCAGGATGAAGAGCGCCCGATAGAAACCCTTGAAGCGCAGGCCCTGGACGTTGAGCAGGATGGCGATGCCGACACCGACGACGACGTGGATGGCCACATTCGACAGTGCCCACCACAGGTTGAAGAGCACGATCCGCAGGAAATCGAAGTTGGGAATGCCCAGCTGGCCCTTGAGGATGCGCTCGTAATTCGACGTTCCGACCCACGCGGGCGGCGGCGCCGAAGGCTGAATGTTCGCGACCTGAAAGTCGGTGAATGAGATGAACGTCTGGAAGACCAGCGGGTAGAAGGTGATGACGGCCATGATCAGGAGGGCCGGCGCCAGGTAGAGATACGCCGTGCGCGTGTCGCGTGACGGGCCGATGCCGCGCATGCGCGAGACGGCGGGGCGAGCGACTGCGCCGACGGCTGTCATTGGTTAGAGATCATCTCCGCTGGTCGGGGGTGTGTCTAGTCCGCACCTGAAAAAGAAGCGGCGGGGACGTCCACCAGGACGCCCCCGCCGAAGAGCCACCTGAACCTACAGGTTGTTGGCCGTGTTCATGGCCGCGCAGGCGTCACTGACAGCCTGCGTGGGATCAAGACCCTCGTCGATGACGTGGTTCAACGCATCACCGAAGTTGGTCCAGAACGCGCCCAACTGCGGCACCTGCGGCCGCGGCAGACCGGACTGAACGGCGGCAGCGAACTGCCCCGCCAGCGGGTCATCCGTGGTAACGCTGGTGTCAGCGGGAATGTGGACCGCGAGGTCCGCAAAGGTCTTGAGGATGTCGGGCTGCGTCATGCGCTTTGCGAACGCAACCGCGAGATCCAGGTTGGCGCTGTTCGGGTTGACGGTCCAGCCGTCGACGCCGGTCAGCGGCAGCGC
>JBDTVN010000188.1:0-3186 GCA_040007155.1 Chloroflexota bacterium | reverse complement strand
AGTTGCGCGACGCGCGCGTCCAGCTGATCCCGGGCGCCGTGGACAAGGCGCTCAGCTTCGTCCAGCACAACCAGATCGGTTCGCGCGCCGCCACGCCAGGCGCCAACACCTGGACGCTGGAGTGGACCGCACCGCCCACGCCGGCGGGACCGGTGCAGTTCAACGTCGCCGCGAACGCCACCAACAACGACGACTCGCCGCTCGGCGATTTCATCTACGTCAAGGCAGTGAAGAGTTCACCGTCGAAGTAGTCGCGCGACTGCCCAGACAATTCCGGGTGGCGCCGCGCCAGTGTCGAACGGGAGCAGGTGGACGTCATTCGCTATCTGTACGAGCCAAGGGCCACAAGAACAGCGACTCCAAGCAGGCCAACCCAGCCAGGGTGACCACCCTTTGTGCCGACGAGAACAAGTAGTGAGCTTACCGCCATAGACGCCACGACCAACAGAGCGATGACCGATTGAGCGGCATGATTCAAGGGCGAGAGCGATAGCCAAACGAGCAGGCCGGCAATGCACCAACCGATCGCGGTAACGACATGCCAAGTGGCCCAGAGAATGCGCACGTGACGCTCGCGCAAGACCGTTCCGCCATTTGTGGGTATCAAGCCTCCAGCGCGCATGCGGGAAAAGACCAGCAGCTCTCCGAGAATGGAGTGAACGAGTCCGACAATAAAGGCAAGAACTCCAGCTGCCGCGAAGTACCCGTTCATTGAATTCCTTCGATTGTGCTCCGAGTCGCCCGCGACGCCCAACACTGAGATCAGCTGCGAAGCTCCATCGCTTGCGCCGGCTTCGTCCGCCGCATCTCATTGTTGGGCGGCCCGCCCCTCTTTGCTGTCCCCGCTCCCTACGAGCCGTCTCGGTACTAGAACATGCCGTTGCCATGCGCGGCCCTGTCGGGCACTTGTTGGAGAACGTCCCAGTGCTCAACGATGCGCCCCGCTTCGTCCACCCTGAAAATGTCGATTCCCGCCCAGTCCTTGTCGCCGGGCCATTCCTGACGGCAGTGCAAGACGACGTAGCTACCCTCCGCGATGACCCTCTTGAATAGCACGCGTTTGCCTGGGTGCTCCTTGGCCATGCGCTCGAAGTACACGATGAACGGCTCCTTACCGTCGGCCACATGCGGGTTGTGCTGGATGTATGTCTCTCCCGAATACTTCTCCAGCGCCTGCCGTGGCTTGCATTGGTTAAACATCAGGTCGTAGAACGCGATCGCGTTCTGCTTGTTCCGCTCACGTTGGTCGCTCATCCAGCCCTCCCGTCCCCGCGGCACATACCCGCGCCTGCGCTGGCAACCGATTGCTTCCGGCCGTTCTGCTCGCGTGATGGTCCTCGGTCAACCTTCATTGTCTCAAGCGGTTGTCCGTTTCGCCAGCGCTTCGGCCGTCGATTGGCGCCGGTGCCCTACGCACGCGATCCGATGGATGGTCGTTCACCGTTTGAAGCGCGCGACCGACGCCAAGGCTTCGGGCACGCGCAGCGAAGTGGTCGCCGCGAAGTAGACGAGACCGTACGGGCCGAGCACCAGCGCGGCCAGGACGATGGGATGGAGCGCCGGCAGCGCGAGCTTGATCCCCCAGCCGAGTGCCGCGGCGGCCATCGCCGATCCCCACAACTGCGCCACGTACGACGCCGGCAATCCGGTCTTGCCGATGCGCGCGTTCATCGTCGCGCGCAGCATCAGCATTTCCACCCAGCCCGCGACACCAGCCGACGCGGTCAGCCCCGCCGCGCCCCATTCCGGCGCAAGGCCGAGCAGCCATGGCAGCGGAATCGCGCAGAAATAGCCCCCGACGGTGGTCAACGCGACCCGGATGACGGCGTAGCGCAGCGGCGTGCGCGTATCGCGCAGCGCGTAGTAGGTCGACGAATAGAGCCGGCCGAGCGTCGACGCCAGCAGGCCGACCGAGGATCCCGCCAGGATCCGCCAGACATAGATCGCGTCCGCGTGGCTGAAGCGTCCGGTCTGGAACAGCGCGCCCACTACTACGTCGCCGAGCGCCAGGAAGGCCACCGCGGACGGCACGACGAAGAACGCGATGCGGCGCAGTCCGGCGTCGAGGCGCTCGCGCACTAGGGCGATCGAGGCCGGATCCGCGGTGGCGATGCCGGACATCGCCGGCAGCTCCGCCGCCGACACCGACATGCCGAACAGGCTGACCGGCAGGGTGTAGAGCGTCGCCGCGTTCTGCAGCCCCGTGACCGCACCGGTGCTCAGCCAGCTGGCGATCACCGAGTCGACGTACGAGCTGACCTGGTTGACGCCGCGGCTCATCGCCACCGGCAGGAAGTTGCGTCCGATCGTCCGCACGTGCGCCGACGTCGTGTCGAACGCCAGCCGCAGGTCGGGCGCGACCCGCCAGACCACGGGCAACTGCACCAGGAACTGCAGCGCGGCGCCGACCACCGAACCCCACGCCAGGATGACGGCGAGGCGCGGCAGTGTCGTCCCCGCGCCGAAGATGGTCAGGGTGGCGATCATCGCGATGTTCCACATCACGCCGCTCGCATACGAGAGCAGGAACTTGTGATGGCTGTTGAGGATGCCGAGGCACCACGCCGAGATGGCGAGCATCCCGGTGGCGGGAAAGAGCACGCGCACGATCGTGATCGTCAGCTCGCGCTTGCTGCCGTGGAAGCCGGGCGCGATCAGATCGATGAAGACCGGGGTCGCGAACACGCCGACGAGCACCAGGATCGAGACGATCAGGGTGAGCATCGACACGACCGCGCCGGCGACGCGATCGGCCTCGCGCCGCTCGCCGCGCGCGACCAGCGCCGCGTAGACCGGGATGAACGACGCCGAGAGTACGCCCTCGCCGAACAGGTTCTGCAGGAAGTTGGGAATCTTCACCGCGGCGTTGAAGGCGTCGGCCGCGTCGGTGCGCAGACCGAAATAGTGCGAAAACACACGCTGGCGGATCAGGCCGGTGATCCGGCTGAGGAGGATCCCGGCCGCGACGAGCATCGCGCCACCGGAGCGAGACGGGCGTGGCTCGCCGACGCCCGGCACGGGCGGAGGCGGCTCAGTCAAGATCGTCGTCGGGCGTGGCCTGGCCGAGCGTACCGTTGGACTTCTTCATCAGGTAGGACTTGATGAACTGATCGAGGTCGCCGTCGAGCACGCGGTTGACGTCGCCGATCGACTCCTTGGTGCGGTGGTCCTTGGCCAGCTGATAGG
>JBDTVN010000187.1:0-3205 GCA_040007155.1 Chloroflexota bacterium | reverse complement strand
GCGCTCGCGCTCGATCGACTCGAGCTCACTCGGCGTCGGCGGCGCGCCCGCATCGGACTCTGGCGCGTCAGTTCGCGTCCGTGCGCTGGCAGGGCGGCGTGGGGTTCGGTCGGCCGAGTCGGTCATTGCGTCGCCTAGACGAAGGCCGCGCGAACCTCTGAGTCAAACTGCTCGATCAGGCGCACGACCTTGTCGGGATCCGTCTCAGCGAAATCGACGGCCACATGGGATACGCCCAGGGTGGCGAACTCGCGCAGCGTCGTGATCATCTGTTCCGGTGTGCCGCTCAGCATGAAAAAAGGCACCTTGTGCTCGCCGAATGCCACCCGGAAGCGCGCCGAAAACGTCGGCTCTGGGCGGCCAGCCTCAGCAGCCGCGGCCTTCACCAGCGGCACACGGGGCGCGTAGTTATCGGGGCCGGTCGCGGACGAGTGGTAGCCGTTACCAAGCTTGCCCGCCCGCCGGAGCGCGGCGTCACTGCGGCCACCCACCCACACCGGCAGCTCAGCCCCTTGAACGGGGAGCGGCCCGAAGCGCACCTCGTCAAACGAATGGAAACGGCCGTGGAACGGACCCTGACCGCCCGCCCACAGGTGGCGCCAGATCGCGATCGCCTCGTTCATGTATGCGCCGCGCTGCTTGAACCGCTCGCCCAAGCCGAGATACCCGAACTCGGCCTCGTCCCAGCCGGCGCCGATACCGACGATCAGCCGGCCGCCCGACAAGACGTCGATCGTCGCCAGCTCCTTGGCAAGCTCGACCGCGTTGCGCATGGGCACGACGATGACGCTCACGCCCACGTGCAACGAAGGTTGGCGGGCAGCGACGTGGACTACGGTCGCGAGCGCATCGAAGATGTGGAAGTAGTCCTCTTCGCGTGCGGATGTGCCCACAAGGAAGTGGTCGGTCGAAAACGCCGAATGCCAGCCCAGCCGAGCGATCGTTGCCGACGCCGCCTCGATCCCCTCCACCGACGCTCCCGCTCGGTAGGAGGGCAGGATCAGCCCGAAATCCATCTCAGCTTGTCACGCCGAAGAGCGCTCGGCGCAGCCACTTGATGGGTGGCGTGCCATGCGCGATCACCGATTCGAGGTGCGCCCGGTAGTCGAACCCAGGCGTCTGGCCTAAACCGCCGACGATGCGCTGCGCCGGCACCGCGTCCGCGCCGGCTCCGGCAGCGACCGCTGCCCGGCGTCGCGCCTCTTCCTCGATCTCCCACATCTCGACTGAGCCCAGGTAGTAGGTCGACAGCTGGGTTGAGGTCAGCCGGGCGCGGAGGTACTTGGCCCGGGCCTCGTCGGTTTCCTGGAAGCCGCCGTCGACCATCAGGGAGACGGCTTCCTCCTCGGTCATGCCCTTGGTATGAATCGAGCCGTCGATAAGGGCGTTGATGGCCGCGCGCAGGTAGAACTTCCAATGCGTCAGCAGCATCGCGATGTCATCGGCCTTGTAGCCAAGGTCCATGACTACCTGGGTCACGTACACCGCCCAGCCCTCGGCGAAGACGCCGCTGCCAAATACGCCGCGCGCCAGGCTGGGGACGCGGTTGGCATAAGCGCCCTGCAGGTAGTGCCCGGGCACTCCCTCGTGGATCGCCAGGAGAGTGAGCATGCGGTCGTTGTCCTCGCGCATGTATGACTCGGTCATCTCGGGGCCGAGCGACTCGTCCGGTGGCGTTATCCAGAAGTAGCTCGACAGTCCCTTGTCGAGGAAGCCAGGTGCCTGCAGGAACGCCTTGCCGAATGCGCGCTGAAAAACGGGCGTCCAGGTGATCTGCATGGGCTCGTCGGCCAGACCGATGACGTTGCGATCCCGGCAGAAAGCCTCGATCAGGTCAACCTCATGGCGACTGAAATCGATCAGCTCGTCAGGCTTGCGATGGACCTGCGCGATCGCGTCGAATACCCGCCGTGCAACCTCGTCAGCATCGCTCGGCATTGCCTGACCCGGCAGCCACGTGGGCCAGGCTTCCTTGGCGAGGCGCAGGATCTCGCCGCGGACTGCGTCGTAGTCGCGCTGCGCCCGATCAAGGAGGTCGTTCGGCTTGATGTCGCTTGCCAGCGTGTGCTGCAGCTTGGCCGCGAAAAGTTGTTCGCCCAAACGACCCTCGCCCGACGCGCGCGGCAGGATCTGCTCGCGCAACGCCGACTCGAACCGCGCCACCGCCTCGCGCGCCGGCCCGGCCGCGTCCCGGATGGCATCGGCGCACTGGGCGGCATCGCCCGCGGCCGCGCGCTTTTCGGCCTCGGCGATGCCGTCGTCGATGAGCTCGGTAATGCCCTCGATCTGGGCCAGTGCGATCTCCGTATGCAGCGCGGACACCGGTCGATCGCCGACGCCGGTAAGCGCAACAGCAGCCGCGTCGAGAAGGGGCACCAGGCCGCGCAAACGGCCGGCGAACGCCATGCCCCGGTGCTGCCACGGTGCGTACTCACGCGCGAGGAGACTGAACAGGCCGCTCCCCGCCAGCGCGATATAGGAGAGCGGGTCCCACGATGGCTCGCGCAGCACGTCGTCCTCGAATTCCATCGCGCCGATCGCCTCGACGGTCATTCCGCGATCGATCTCCTCGTCGACAGACAGGTCACTCAGTGCCAAGCGTTCGAGGCGGGCACGGTGGTCGCGCAGCATGGCCAGGCGGGCGAGTCGGCCTGCTTGCGTCATGTCGGGCCAGCGGTCATCGAACGCATGGAACCCGACCTGCGTGGCCCAGACGGGTTGAGCGGCAAAGAAGTCGTCCAGGAATGCCTTCAACACATGGTCGAAAGCGGTTACTGGGGCAGGTCGGTTGTCCGGTGCGAGCGAGATGAAGGCATTCATGTCGGTGTCAGGCAAGGCGGTCAGCGATCTCCTGCGGTGGTTCCGCGGCATCGTAGCGATCAGGGCCGGGTTGTAGCATCAAGGCATGCTCCTGGACCTGCTGATACGCGTGGTCATCAACGGTATCGCGCTCATCCTGGCCATCGATTTCGTGCCCCACGTGAAGGCTCCGACGGACCTGGTGAAGCTCGTGCTTCTGGCGATCGTCTTTGGCCTCGTGAATGCTTACCTCCGACCGATCGTCAAGACGCTCAGCATGCCCCTGAACCTGCTAACCCTGGGCCTGGTCGGGCTGGTCCTGAACGTCGCCCTGGTGTTTGTGGCCGCCTTCATCAGCGGTGGCCTGAATCTTGGCCTGCGCCTGGCGGGCTGGCCGCCCGGGCCC
>JBDTVN010000186.1:0-3233 GCA_040007155.1 Chloroflexota bacterium | reverse complement strand
TCGCCGCGCGCACCATGTCGCGGTCGATCGCCTTGATGCTCATCCAGTCGCGGCTTGCCCCGCGCCCGGCGAGCAAGTCGCCGGCCATAGTCGCGGTGATCGGCGGGTTGATGAACCGGTAAGCCAGCACCCACAGCAATGAGATCAGGACAAACGCGAGGACCAGCCGCACAATCCCCCACACGATCCGCCCCGCCAGCGGCCTCTGCCGCCGGCGCCTGTAGCGCGGGATCGTGGACGTGGGACGCTTGGCCATGGCGCGGCGATTAGCGTCCGTATCGAAGCGCGTCGAGGCAGCATCCGCGCCGAGGGGCTGATCCGCTCAGTTTTGTGCCAGCACGATGATTCGATCGCCCTCGGCATAGGCCACAGTCTTCGATTTGGTGGGATTGATGACGAGGCCGCTGGTCCCCTGGGAGCTGTCCACAATATGGTGGCCAATCGCGACTTCTCCGCGGGCAGCGGCCGCTCGAACCAGGTCGTAGAAGCTATGTTCCACCCCAAGCGGGACGTAGGCCGAGGCTGGCCGCAGGACGATCTCCGAGCCTTCCTCATCAAGCAGGTCCCGAAATATCTTTTCCATGAATTCATTTTCGGATGCCTGGCTGAGCATCTGGCTGACCAATTTGTTGCTCACGACGAAATCGTCCGCCCGGGTAACCGCGATGAGTGCGAGATTTCGGACGTCGATAATCTCGCTGACGATATCCATGCGCTGGCCGGCCGCCTCGCGAATGGTGCGCAGGTGGAGCAAGGTCACGAGGGTGCGCGTGTCGGCGGCCTGCGGCGCCATTTGCTCGCTGTAGCCGAGCACAAGGATATGGTCGTACGAGGCCGGGTCGAGCCTATCGATGTCGCTCCGCCGTCCGGTGTCGATTGGCTTCAACTCGACCGTCAGATTCTTCCCCTCCAACTCCAGGCTCGCGACGTCGTGCGCAATGCCCGGCGTGTTGGCTCCGACGGTCAGTAGCGACCCGCGACCGACGTAGCGCGAGAGTTCGCGCGCGATCATCGGTGCACGCCGATTCCATCCGAGCAGCAGCGTCCGCTCGGGCCGGGAGGCGTTGGGTGGGGCAGGGGGCAGGGCAGCATCGGCGGCAGCGATGCCGAGCGGGCGTGGCCGCGTTTCGATGCGGTCGTCGTCCTCGCTGATGATGATCGCCTTTGCCCCCGGTCCGATGACCGTCTCCATCGGCGGGTTCAATCTCACCTCGCCGTTCGCGTCGCACAGGCCGATGAGGCTGCAGGTTTCATAGTCGAGCAGCGCGTCGCCGAATGTCTTGCCTTCGATTTGCGGCTGCTCGACGGCGTATATTTCACCTTTGTCGAAATCGAGCAGCTCGGTGTAGATCGCGCTCAATCTCGGTTGCCGCGCCGACTGCACCATGATCCTGGCGATGAGGTCGTCGGCGAGAATGAGCTGCACCTCGCGCCCACCGACCACCCGCGCCACCTCGGCATTGGCCGTGTCGCGCAGCTCGGCCGCGATCCGGTAGGGCGCGTCGCTGCGGTTCGGCGCATTGACCAGGGCGAGGATGGTCTTGATCACGGATTCGTCCGGACCAGCCCCCTCGGGCGAGAGGATGATGATCGAGCGGCTGGTCGGCGCGTTGACGATCGCGATGTCGTCGAGGTCGGTGGGATCGCCGCTGCGGCAGATGATCTTGCTGTTCCCACGATTGCCGATCTTGGCGGTGATTTCGGTCTCCATCTCGACCTTGTCGCGATTGGCCATGATGACAATCCGCGGGCGCTTGCGATTGGCGTTGGCGAGGACCAGTTGCGCAATCACGTCGAAAATCGCTTCCGACCAGTTGAAGATGATCGTGTGCTCGGTCTCGAGCACCAGCGACCGCCCGCGGCGGAGCTGATCAAGCTTGCCGCTGAGCCCGGTGCTGAGCACCCCGATCAGCGCCGAGACGACGAAGATGCCGGTGAGCGTCACGACCAGCATGACGATCCGCAGGCCCCAGCCCTGGTCGGAGGCAAGGTTTCCGGTGTCGATCGCCCGCATGAGTGATGCCCACACGCTTTCGATGAAGCCCATGGGCGCGCTGTCCGCCGGCTCGACGTAACCCAGGGCAATGATGGCCGAGGCGATGAGGATGACCAGCAGGCAGATTGCCGCGAGCCAGCCGATCAGCGCCAGGGTCCCCGCCGCCATGGTCGTATCGAAGAAATATCGCAGCCGCGCCCGCAACCCCCACTTGTCCATCGCGCTCCCCTTCAATCCGTCCCACCATCCCGAGAAGTGAGCAAATTGGCCAGCACAATGTCGATAATGGGTATGACCCGGACATTATGGCCTGCTCCTCAACCTTTGCCACATTTCATCCGCAGGCGCTCGGGCGGCGTTCCTTGGGAAGCGCGCCCGCCTTGCCGCGGTGCAGCATCGCATTTACATCCACTTCACATGACCTCGACCAACGACATCCGCCGCGGGTTTCTCGATTTTTTCGAGGAGCAGGGCCATGCCAGCGTGCCGTCGGCGCCCTTGGTCCCGCACAACGACCCGACGCTGATGTTCGTCAACGCCGGCATGGTGCCGTTCAAGAACGTCTTCACCGGCCTCGAAACACGGCCCTACGTGACCGCCGCCAGCAGCCAGAAGTGCGTCCGCGCCGGGGGCAAGCACAACGATCTCGACAATGTCGGCTACACCGCGCGCCACCACACCTTTTTCGAGATGCTCGGCAATTTCTCGTTCGGCGATTATTTCAAGGACCGCGCGATTGAGCTCGCGTGGAACCTGCTGACCAGGGAATGGGCCCTCGATCCCAAGCGACTGACGGTCACCGTCTATCACACCGACGACGAGGCGTTCGACCTGTGGAAGCGGATCGCCAAGCTGCCCGAAGACCGCCTCATCCGCATCGCCACCACGGACAATTTCTGGGCGATGGGCGCCGACGGGCCGAGCGGGCCGTGCTCGGAGATCTTCTACGACCATGGCGACCATATCCCCGGCGGCCCGCCCGGCAGCCCGGATGAAGAGGGCGACCGCTTCGTCGAGATCTGGAACCTGGTGTTCATGCAGTTCCTGCAGGAGAACGACGAGATCGTGTCCGACCTGCCCAAGCCGTCGATCGACACCGGCATGGGGCTCGAGCGCATCGCCGCGGTGCTCCAGGGCGTCCACGACAATTACGACACCGACACCTTCAAGGCGTTGATCGATGCCAGCGAGGAGCTGACCCGGACCAAGGCCGAAGGCGAGCAGAAAGCCAGCCACC
>JBDTVN010000185.1:0-3266 GCA_040007155.1 Chloroflexota bacterium | reverse complement strand
CGGCTTCCGGCCGCGCATCATCGCGGTCGAGTACAACGCCGTCTTTGGTGTGGAGCGACGGTTGACGATCGACTATCAGCCCGACTTCGTGCTCGCCGACGCTGATCCGCACCGGTTGCGATACGGCGTGTCGATCGCGGGATGGCGGGCATTCATGGATTCGCAGGGGTATCGCTTCGTCACCGTAGAGCGTTGCGGCGTCAATGCCTTCTTCGTCGATCCGACCTGTTTTGAGCCGGCATTTTTGGACGGTATCCGTGGCTTGGGGTTTGCGGAGAACCGCTACCAGCAATGGAAGTTCGGCATGCCGTCCGAAGACCAGTTCGCGCTGGTGTCCGGCCAGCCGTTCCTCGAGATCTAGCCGGCGACTGCCATGTCCGCACCGCTGTTGACGATCTGCATCGCCACGTACAATCGCGCACGCTTCATTGGCGAGACGCTCGATTCGATCGTCGGCCAGTTGACCCCCGATGTGGAGTTGCTGGTGCTCGACGGCGCCTCGCCTGACGACACGGCGGCAGTCGTCGCCGCGCGCCCGGGTGCGCGCTACGTATGCGAGCCGACCAACTCGGGGGTCGACCGCGACTACGACAAGGCCGTCGGTCACGCCCGCGGCCGCTATTGCTGGCTTATGACCGACGACGACCTGCTGTTGCCGGGCGCTGTGGCTCGCGTGCTCGCTGCGCTCGCCGATGATCCGGCGCTGCTGGTCGTCAACGCCGAAGTCCGTTCGATCGACTTCGCGATCCCGCTGCAGGCGCGGCTGCTGGACTTCGCGGCGGATCGCGATTACCCGGTGACGCATGCCAAGGCCTTCTTCGAGGAGGTCGCCGCGCACCTGAAGTTCATCGGCGCGGTGGTGGTCGACCGCGAGGCCTGGCTGGGGCGGGCGCGCGAGCCTTACTACGGCACGCTGTTCATACACGCCGGAGTGATCTTCCAGTCGCCGCCAATCGGGCTGGCGCGCGTACTCGCCGAGCCCGTCATGGTGATCCGATACGGCAACGCGATGTGGACGCCGCGAGGCTTCGAGATCTGGATGTACAAATGGCCCGGCCTGGTATGGTCATTCGACGGGTACGACGATGCCAGCAAGGCGCGTGTCTGTGCCCGCGAGCCCTGGCGCAAGCTCGTCAAATTGGGCGTGCAGCGCGGGCTGGGCGGCTTATCGCCGGAAGAGGTCGCACGGCATTTCGGTGCGGGAACGCCGTGGACAGCGCGGGCAAAGGCGCGGTTCGCCGCCGCATTCCCGGCGCCGCTGGCCAACACGATCGCCTGCGTCGCCTGCCTGGCGATGCCGCGGAAGTCGCGGCTCAATCTGTATGATCTTGCCCGTAGTCGCCATGCCACCTTCATCAGCCGGAAGATCGCGGAGCTGCTCGGTGTCTAGTCCAACCAGGACCGCGTTGATTACCGGTATCGGCGGCCAGGACGGGTTCTACCTCGCCCACCAGCTGCTTGCTGAAGGCCAGCGCGTGCTGGCCGCAGAGGATCCGTCGCGACCTCTGGAAGGCCGGCTCGATCCGTCGCTGGTCGGGCGAGTGGTCCGCGTGCGCTGGGATGCTGGCGACCCCGCCGCGATGACCGCCTTGTTGCGTAACGAGCAGCCCGACGACCTGTACAACCTGGCCGCGTGTTCGAGCGGTCGTGGCATGCACGACGATCCGGTTGCAATGGCGGAACTCACCGCCGGCGCGGTCGCGCGGACCTTGGAGGCGATCGTCGCCGCCGGCGGCACCACACGGTTCTGCCAGGCGTCGAGCAGCGAAATGTTTGGCCTCGCGGACGCGTCGCCGCAGACGGAGCGCACTGCGTTCCGGCCGCGCAGCCCGTACGGCGCGGCCAAGCTGTTCGCGCACGTGCTGGTCGACACTTACCGCGAGCGGCACGGGGTGTTCGCCTGCTCCGCCATCCTCTATAACCACGAGAGCCCACGCCGGCGCGCGGAATTCGTGACCCGTAAAGTCAGCCACGGCGCGGCGGCGATCGGCGCGGGCCGCGCCGGGGCGCTTCGGCTCGGAAACCTGGATGCGCGTCGCGACTGGGGCTACGCGCCCGACTACACACGGGCGATGCACTTGATGCTCGCGCACGACGGTCCCGGCGACTATGTCGTCGCCACCGGCGAAAGCCATTCGGTGCGGGAACTGTGCGAACTGGCGTTCGAGCGTGTCGGGTTGGACTACCGCGAACACTTGAGAGTCGATGCGACCGAGTCACGGTCCCCCGAGGCGGTACCGTTGGTGGGTGATGCCACCCGCCTGCGCGATATGCTGGATTGGCGCCCGTCGGTCGATTTCGCGACGCTGGTGGCGATGATGGTGGACGCCGACGTGGCGGCAATCCATGAAGGATCCTCATGAGCGACCGGGCGATGAAGAAGGTCCGCGCCATCAACCGATGTCGCATCTGCGGAAATGCGGACCTCGCACCCGTACTCGATCTAGGCGAGCAGATGCTGACCGGCGTTTTCCCCGCGAGCACCGACCAGGACGTCACCACAGGGCCGCTGCAACTCGTCAAGTGTTTTGGCCAGGACGGCTGCTGTGGCCTGTTGCAGCTCGGGCACAGCTATGATCTCGGCGAGATGTACGGCGACAACTACGGTTACCGGTCTGGCCTGAATCCGTCGATGGTCAGGCACCTGCACGCCAAGGTCGAACGCGTCCGCCGTCAGGTGGCCCTGCGCCCGGGCGACCTGGTGCTCGACATCGGCAGCAACGACGGCACGACCCTGGCTGCCTATCCGTCTGACGTCGTGCGCGTTGGCATCGACCCTACCGCGGGCAAGTTCGCCGCGTATTACCCGCCGGGCAGCCGGCTGGTCCCCGATTTCTTCAGTGCCGGCGTGCTCGAGCGCCAAGGTATCAATCAACAGGCGCGGGTGATCACGTCGTTCTCGATGTTCTATGACTTGGAAGACCCTCTGCAATTCATGCGCGACGTGCATGCATCGCTCGCCGACGACGGCGTCTGGGTGTTTGAGCAGAGCTATCTGCCGACGATGCTGGCGATGAATTCCTACGACACGGTCTGCCATGAGCACCTGGAGTACTACGCGCTGAGGCAGGTCAAGTGGATGGCCGATCGGGTCGGTCTGACGCTGACCGACATCGAGTTCAACGACGTCAATGGCGGCAGTTTCTCGGTTACTGTGGCCAAGACTGGCAGCGACCTGCCCGAGTCTGTGGAGGTCGCGCGCGTGCTGGAGTGCGAGCGCGCGGCCGGGCTGAATACGCTGGCGCCGTACCAGGCATTCGCAGGAC
>JBDTVN010000184.1:0-3289 GCA_040007155.1 Chloroflexota bacterium | reverse complement strand
TACCACCACTCGGTCAGTCGGTCGTGGGCAGCTTCATCGCGCGGGAAGACGACCGGCTGTGGATCGGCTGGCCCTCTTGAAATCGGAGAGGCAGGCGGGGTAGTCGGATGTAGCGCCGGCGGGTTCGAGATCAGCCGACCGCTCGCATCGCAGCCAAGAACCAGCGGGCCGATCAACAGCAGGGCAGCCAACGGCGGGAGCAACCGACGCAAACGGGCCGGCATCCACCAGTTGGCCCTTCCCAGCAGGCGCATCGCCGCGGGCACAAGGAGCGCGCGCACCAGCGTCGCGTCCAGGGCCACGGCAATCGCGACTCCCAGGCCGAGCGCCTTGATCAGCACGATGTCAGCGAACGCGAACGAGCCAGCGACCACAACGACGATCAGCGCCGCCGACGTGACGATCCGGCCGCTGCGCTCCATGCCGCGCGCGACCGCCGCGCGGTTGTCGCCGGTTTTGTCGTAGACCTCCTTCATCCGGCTCAGCAGGAAGACCTCGTAGTCCATCGAGAGGCCGAAAAGGACGCAGAACAGGATGACCGGCAGCGTCGTCTCGACGAAGCCCAGCGGCTGAAAGCCGAGCAGCGCCGACAGGTTGCCGTCCTGGAAGATCCAAACCAGGGCGCCGAAAGACGCAGTCAGCGACAGCGCGTTGACGATGATCGCCTTCAGCGGCAGCACGACCGAGCGCAGCAGCACGAAGAGCACGAGATACGTCGCAACGAGGATGAACGCGGCGGTCCGCGGAAAATCGGCCGCGATCCGGGCGACGACGTCATGCACCTCTGCCGGTCCGCCGCCCACGAGCACGCTGACTCCGGCCGGTGGGGCGAGCGCCGAAAGCGGATTGCGCAAGTCGACGACGAGCTGGAGTGCCTCCGCCCGATTTCCTTCATACGGCGTGTAGACCGTGAACGCCGCGACGTCGCCCTTGGCAGTCTGCGCCAGCACGTTGCGGACGAAGCGGTCGGCGGGGCCGCCCGGCGCGCCGTAAATCAGCTGGTATTGGTCGCGCGTGAGGCGCGGGTCGACGTCGACCATGCCTTCGACGTGGTTCACGCGCGGGTCGGCGGCGAGCTCGCGCGAGTAGTCATAGAGCAGGCCCACATTCTGTGCGTCGGTCACGGGCCCGTCGGTTCGGAGAGCGAGGATCAGCGGCGCGAACTCGCCCTCGCCGAACTCGCGGGCGAGGACGTCATAGGCCTCGCGCGACGGCTCGCTCGCCGGCAGGATGGTCGCGTCGGGCGCATTGAAGCGCACGTGCAGGAACGGCGTGCCCAGGATGAGCAGCACGAGCAACGTGCCGACGAAGAACAGCACCGGCCGATCCATTACCCGGTTAGCCAAGCGCGCCCAGGCGCCGTCGCCCTCTTTGCCAGGGACAGACGCGCGACGACGAATCGGCAATGCGTCGATGCGCGCGCCAAGGATTGCCAGCCCCGCCGGCAGCAGGGTGAGTGCGGCGCTGACCGCGACAGCGACAACGGCGGCGCCAGCAATACCGACCGACCGCAAAACCATGAACTCGAACAGGACCAGCCCGATCAAACCCAGCAGTACGGTCAGACCGCTGAAGAACACCGCGCGCCCTGCAGTGCTGACGGTGATCGCGACAGCCTCATTGATCTGCGCCTGATCCGATGTATCGCGCGTCCGCAACTCTTCGCGAAACCGGCTGGTCATGAGCAGCGCGTAGTCGACCCCGAGGCCCAGCCCGAGCAGCGTTGCCAGGTTCAGCACGAAGATCGATAGCGGCGTCGCCTGGGCGACAAAGAACAACGCCCCCAGCGCAATCACCACCGCTGAGCCGCCCACGACGATGGGCACACCCGCAGCGACGACGCTGCCAAAGACGAGCAGCAGCGCCAGCGCCGCTACTGGTAGCGAGATGACCTCGCTCCGCCGTAGGTCGCTTTCCGAGAGGTCCTGGATGTCGCCGTAGAACGCGGGGGCACCCGCCAACATGATCTTGAGGCCAGGCTGCGGCGTGATCGCGGCTTGGACGGGGGCGAGCGCATCGGGCGAGTCGTCCGGCGATAGATCGAGGGCCACGATTTCGTAGACCGTCTTGCCATCGGCGCTGACCTGGCGCGGCGCGAAGGTGTGCGGCAGGATGCCCGTCACATGCGCGGCTGTTGGAACGGCAGCGATCGCCTTTGCCGCCGCGACTTCGAATTCCGGGTCACCGGCGCGCGCGTCTGTCTGCGACTGGATGACGATGACCATCGCCGACGGTGGGACCGGCAAACCAGCCAGGGCCTGGCGCGCTTTCGACGCCTCGAGGTCGTCGAGCGTGAACCCGCCAGATCGCAACGCTCCCGGCAGTTGTGGCGCGAAAGGCAGCGCGACCAACAGCAGCAGCGCCCAAACCGCTACCACCGCGTACCGACGCCGGGCGCAGAACGCGCCCAATCGGTGAAACAGACTCACGCCAGCGACTCGGACTCGTCCTCATCGTCGGTCGGCGCCAGCGCAGGAGGCAGCGGTGCGGCAGGAATCGCCAGCTCGATCGGGATGCGCCCTGTCGACGTTCCGTCGCGGTCGACGAGCTCCACGGTGGCAGAGATTGCCGCGACGCCGGCAATAGTGGTGATGACCGAGCAGTAGCGCACGATCGATAGCCGGATGACGCGCGCCAGGACGGCGACTTTCAAGCCCTCGCCAGCCATCCGGTAGTGCAACGCCACCTCGCGGTATGCCCAGGGGGCTTCGTCAGCCTGCTGGCCGTCCACCTCAACGTCGAGGGAGTCAACATGGGCGCGGCGCTTGCGCAGGATCTCGACGACGTCCCAGGCAGAGCAGGCACCGGCACCCGCCAGCAGTAGCTCGGTCGGGGAGAAACCGGTTGGTGTGCCGGGCGCATCGGGCGCCGCTGGGGCGTTGATCACAAGGCTGTGGCCGGGATGTTTGCCAAGCGCGCTGAATCGGCCGGCTTCTTTGTCCCAGGAAATGTTGACGGTTCTCATGCGCACGCGGTCTCAGCCGCTAAGTCGGCTACTCGCCGATGACCGACCAGATGAAGCCCATGAAGATGAAGATGCCGGCGAACAGCCCGACCATGGCGGGTGCGCCCGCTTGCTGCGGGCCGAGTCCCAGGCTGGCCAGGAACGCCATGCCAACGCTCCACAGCACGATCAGAAACAGGAAGAGCCAGCGGCCGTTGGGCCCGGTGATGCTCGACACCCAGCCGGTCGTGCGCCGCGACGGCACAAGGGCGACCAAAAGGATGATCGCGACCATCAGTGATGCGAGCAGGATCGAGCCGATCAGCGCGAACGGATGAAGGATCA
>JBDTVN010000183.1:0-3292 GCA_040007155.1 Chloroflexota bacterium | reverse complement strand
GACCTGGGTCTGCCCGGCCGCGACGGATTGGACGTGACGCGCGACCTGCGGCGCGACTCGGACGTGCCCATAGTGATGCTCACTGCGCGGACCGATGAGGCCGACAAGCTGATTGGACTCGAGCTGGGCGCCGACGACTACGTGACCAAGCCGTTCAGCGCGCGCGAGCTCGTGGCGCGGGTGCGCGCAGTGCTGCGCCGCGCCCAGGCGGCGGCCACGCCCGCAGATGTCGTGCGTGCTGGCGCGATCGAGATCGACGTGCCGCGCATGACCGTGTCGGTGGCCGGTCGCGAGCTGTCGCCTGAGCTGACGGCGAGCGAGTTCGCGCTGCTGCTCGCAATGGCGCGCCAGCCGGGGCGCGTCTTTACCCGCGCGCAGCTGCTCGACGCGTTGCGCGGCGAAGCCTTTGAGTCCTACGAGCGGGCGATCGATGCCCACGTCAAGAACATCCGGCGCAAGATCGAGCCCGACCCCAGGGAGCCGCGCTACCTGCTGACGGTGTTCGGCGTTGGCTACCGCGTGGCCGAGAACTCATGACGCGCCCGTGGGCGCCGCGACCGCGCCGCCGCCCGCCGTGGTGGCCAGAAGGCAAGGAGTGGCCGCCCAGCGAGTGGGGACGCGACAGCGGCATGTCGCGCCACTGGTCCGGCCGACATCACCGCCGCGGCCCGCGCCCGTTCGGTTGCCTGTTGCTGTTGTTGATCCTGCTGGTAGCCGGTCTGTTGACCTCCGCCGTGTGGTCGCTGTCGGCCATCGCCGGGCTAGTCAGCGCCCCGCCCGTCGTCCTGGCTGGCGGTCTGGTGGTGACCCTCATCGTCTTCGTGGCTGCGGCGACGACTTTCGCTTCGATGCGGCGCATGACGGCGCCAATCGACGATCTCGCCGCTGCGGCCGACCGCATCGAACGCGGCGACTACTCGGTCCGCGTCGAAGAGCGCGGCTCGCATTCGATGCAGGGCCTCGTCCGCGCCTTCAATGACATGAGCGCGCGGCTGGCCTCACTCGATACGGGCCGGCGCACGTTCCTCGCGGACGTGGCCCATGAGCTAAAAACGCCGCTGACCGTGATCGAGGGCCAGCTCGAGGCGATCGAGGACGGCATCTACCCGGCCGACGCGGCGCACCTGGCGCCGATCCGCGAGCAGATCCGCACCCTGGAGCAGCTCATCGACGACCTGCGCACGGTCAGTCTGGCGGAGTCGGGCAGCCTGCCGCTCGACCGCGAACCGACCGACATTGGCGCTTTGACAGACGAGGTCGTGGCCGCCTTTGCGCCCCAGGCACGGACGGCCGATGTGACGCTCACTGCCGATCACGCCGCTGGCCTGGCTGCTGCGAATATTGATCCGCAGCGCATCCGCCAGGTGCTGGGCAATTTGCTCGCCAACTCGCTGCGCTCGACGCCGGCTGGTGGCCGCATAACGGTGAGCAGCCGCGCGGCGCTGGATCGCGCCGCGGTGAACGTCGAAGTGATCGATACCGGCCGGGGCATTGCCGCTGACCTCCTGCCGCACGTCTTCGACCGCTTCGCAAAGGGGGATGGCTCTGTCGGCTCCGGGCTGGGACTCGCGATCTGTCGCGACATCATCAAGGCGCACGGCGGTGACATCTCGATCGCGTCAGAACCGTCGCGCGGCACCACCGTGACGTTCACTCTGCCGGCGGTCGCCGCCTAGAGAAGTTGGAGCGGGAGAAGGGGTTCGAACCCTCGGCCTGTAGCTTGGGAAGCTACCGCTCTGCCAACTGAGCTACTCCCGCGGTGCGACTGATTGTAGGTTGGGTCTTCGCTAGGAACCCTCGAGCCGCTGATCAGCCGGGCTTGGCGACCGTGAAGAGCGGCGCGCCCAGGCGGGTCACGTCGACCTCGATGCCCAAGCCCGGGCCGTCGGGCACCGGTCCGCGGCCGCCTGCCGATCGTGGCTCGTAGCCTGCGATGTGCTCGAGCGTCCAGTCGTTCATGAACGAGACGGCGAACAACGCATCCGGCGGAGTGCCGGCGGCCAAGTGCGCGACAGAGGCGGTCACAATGTCGCCGCCCCAGCTGTCCTCGATCATGAGCCGGACGCCCAAGCTCACCGCAAGGTCGCGCATCATGCGCGCCGGCAGGAGTCCGCCGACGCGACTGATCTTCAGGTTGATCTGGTCCATCGCGTCGAGGCTGACGGCCCGCACGAGCGTCGGCAGGTCGACGATTACCTCGTCGAGCACCATCGGCAGGGAGGTCAGGCGCCGCACTGCCAGGCACTCCTCAAGCGTCGGGCATGGTTGCTCGAGGCGAAAACGCTCGGAGCCCGCGAGCAGCCCGGCGGCGATGATCGCGTCCTGCCTGCGCCATCCCCCGTTCGCATCACCGATCACTGAGTCGCCTTCACCGGTCGCGGCGATGATCGCGCCGACACGCCGGGCGTCCTGCACGGGATCGCCGCCCAGCTTGGCCTGGAAGTTGCGCATGCCCGCCCTGCGTTCGCGGGTCACGAACTCGGCCATCTGCTCCGGCGGCCCAAGCGGGACAGCGACGTAGAGCGGCAGATCGCTCTGTAGCATCCCGCCGAGAAGCGCTGCCACTGGCTTGTCGACCAGTCTCCCGAACGCGTCCCAACAGGCCACGTCGAGCGCGCTCTTGGCGTACTCGTGACCGCGCAGGCGGCTGTCGAGCAGCCGGTGGATCTCGGCTAGGTTCGTTGCGTCCGCGCCGATGAGCGCCGGCGCGAGCTCGCGCAGCGCAGCGCGTGCTCCCTCGCCAAAAGCCGGCAGATATGTGCTGCCGAGCGGGCAGACCTCTCCGAAGCCGACCACGCCTGAGTGGGTCGTGACGCGCACCACCGTGCTGGGCAGCTGGTTAACGATGCGTCCCGACGACATGACGTAGTCGCCGTGGGCATAGGTCACGTTGTATCCGTAGATGTCGATGCTCTCGATCGCCTCGGCAACTTTCATCACTGCTCCAATGTGGGTGCCATCTTCGGCATTCCAAACACGACTTTCAACGCGAGCCGCAGCACTGCTAGCCGCTGCGGCCGCGCGCGTCGACCGGCCAGCGCCCAACGACGGCGCCCGAGCGAGTCGCTACGAATGAGTCGAAGAGATCGATCGCTGGGCAGGCGTGATTTGGCACAACGGCCACGACTTCACCCAACGCGGGTCGCGGCGCACCGGGTGGGAATCGGACCTGGCCGTGGTAGTCGGAGATCCGTTCAATAACGCCCTGCGGGTAAGCCGGAATGCGGCCGTAGCCCGTCATGTACGGCGCCATGTCCTTGGTGAGCGACTTGGCCCCGGCGTTGATCACCAC
>JBDTVN010000182.1:0-3304 GCA_040007155.1 Chloroflexota bacterium | reverse complement strand
CGCCGTTCCAGCGCACCGTGCTTCCGGACGGGCCGCGCGTCATCTCCGCGCAATTGCCGGGGAGCCGCTCACTGTCGGTCGCGATCTACGTTCTTGCGGGTTCTCGACTCGAGACGCGCGAGCGCGCCGGCGTGGCCCACTTCATGGAGCACGTGACCTTCAAAGGCACCCGCGCGTACCCCACACCGCGCGCTGTCAGCGAGGCCATCGAGGGCTGCGGCGGCTCGTCGAACGCGGCGACTGACCGCGAGTCGACCGTCTACTGGGCGCGCCTGCCTGTGCGCGAGGCGGAGCGAGCGTTCGGCGTCCTGTCGGAGCTCGTCTTCCAGCCGCTGCTGCGCGAGGCCGACATCAACCGCGAGCGCGAAATCATCGTCGAAGAGATTCGCTCCTACAAGGACGATCCCGGACAGTTTGTCTTCAACCAATTCGACCGCGCGTTCTTCGGTGACACGCCGCTCGGTTGGGAGATTGCCGGCGACGAGGCATCTGTGCGCGGCTTGGGCGTCGACCAAATCAAAAGCTTCTGGTCGGACACGTACAAGCCTTCGAACACAGTTGTTGCCGTGGCCGGCGACCTTGATCACGCCACCGTGGTCGACCTCGTGAAGCGCAACGTCGGCACCGGCACTGCTGTCCTGCCCGGTTATGAGGCCGCGCCAGCGCTCCCCGTTGAGCGATTGAGCGTCGAGCATCGCGACCTTGCGCAAGCGCACCTCGTGTTGGGCGTGCCCGCGCTGCGCCGCGACGATCCTGACCAGTGGACGCTCGAGATGCTCAACACCATCTTGGGCGAGGGCTCGTCATCGCGCCTCTTCCAGGAGCTGCGCGAGGAGGCCGGCCTGACCTACGACGTGCACTCCTTCCAGACCGACTATGCCGATAGCGGCGCCCTGCAGATTTATGCAGGGGTCGATCCGGCCGACCTTGACGCCGCTATCAAGGCGATCCTCGCCGAGCTGCGGCGCATGGTCGACGAGCCAGTGGCCATCGACGAGCTGGAGCGCGCTCGCGCGTATGCCGGCGGCCGGCTCGAGCTGCGGCTAGAGGAAAGCCGCCACATGTCGGCCTGGCTCGGCGTCCAGGAGGCGTTGCATGAACGCGTGCTGACGGTCGACGAGGCCCTCGCCGCGCTGAATGAAGTAACGGTCGGAGGCATCCAGGAGCTTGCCGCGCGGCTATTCACCGACGAGCGCCTGTGCATGGCGGTGATCTCGCCGCGCGGCACCACCAAGAGCCTTGAACGCGCTTTGCATCTGAACTAGAGAGGGAGTCACATGACCGAACGAACGCTCATCCTGATCAAGCCCGACGGCGTCCAGCGCCTGCTGATCGCCAAGATCATCGATCGCTACGAGGCGCGCGGATTGCGCATCGTGGGCATGAAGATGCTCCATGCCGACCGCGCGCTCGCCGAGCAGCACTACGCCGTGCACCGCGAGAAGCCCTTCTTCGCAGGCCTCGTCGAATTCATCACGTCGTCACCGCTCGTGGCCATGTGCGTCGAGGGGCCGAATGCCGTGGCGGTGTGCCGCGAGATCAACGGCAAAACGCGCCCCCATGAGGCCGCGCCGGGATCAATCCGGGGCGACCTGGCGCTCGACACCGGGCACAACCTGGTCCACGCGTCTGACTCGATCGACAACGCCGCCGCTGAGCTGGCGCTGTGGTTCAAGCCCACTGAGCTGCTCGACTACACGCGCTCCATCGACGCCTGGGTCCTCGACTGACCCTTAGGGAGTGGGCGCCGCCGTTGGCATAGGGGAGGCCTGCGGCACATCCGGATAAGTCGGGGTTTGCAGGATGCCCAGGGTGTTAAGCGGCCAGTAGCGCAGCCACGCCCGGCCGATGACGTCGCGAGTGCAGATCATGCCGATCTGGTCCGAGCGCGAGTCGGTCGAGTTCTGGCGGTTGTCGCCCATCACGAATAGTCGGTCGGCGGGAACGATCCATTCGGTCTGGCCCGACAGGGGATCCGTCTCGACGCCGCGGACGTACGGCTCATCGAGCTTCACGCCGTTGACCACGACCCCGCCATCGACCAGGTCGACCTTGTCGCCCGCTTCACCGATGACGCGCTTGATGTATGGGGTCACGTCGGTAAATCCGCCAGTTACGTCAGAGGTGCACGACTCCTCGCGCAGCACCGGGTTGAAGACGACGATGTCGCCGCGCGAATAGGCATCGAAGTGCGGTGACAGCTTGTCGACCAGCACATACTGATTCGGCTCCAGCGTCGTGCGCATGCTTTCTTGCTCGACGCGGTACGGCTGGGCGACAAAACTCTGGATTAGCCAAAAGATGATGATCGTCAGGACGAGGGTCTCGGCGATCTCGATCAGGCATCCGAGGGGACGACGGCTCACAGGCGAGGGAGTGTAGCCGCGGTCGCTGAGAGTCGCGGGCTGGGTCTGCTCTGGTACACTCCCGCCGCTTCCAGCCGAGGTCCGGAGGAGGGTGTCGGCGCGGATTTCAGGCCCCATCAGGGCGTCCCATTACGGGCACAACAAGTCGCGGCCGCTGCCCAATCTTGCGCCGCGCCAATCAACCAGCAGGAGGCTCTCCCAGCGTGGAACTTGCCAGCGCGCTTCAGTGGATCATCCCGATTGCCGGCATCGCGGCCGTAGCGTTCGCCTTGTACCTCGCACGGGACGTCCTCTCGCGCGACACGGGCACACAGGCGATGCGGGACGTGGCCGACACGATCCGCGAGGGAGCTGACGCTTTCATCAAGCGCCAGTACACCACGATTGGCCTCCTGGCTCTTGCCGCGGCCGTCGTGATCGGCATTGTCATCTACCTGGTAGAGACGCCGGCAGTCGCTGACGTCCCGGCGCTGGCCGGTGCGCCGATCGCGATCATGACCGCCATCGCCTTCCTCGTTGGCGCGGCTGCGTCGATGGCGAGCGGCATCATCGGCATGTACATCAGCGTCCGCTCAAACGTTCGCACCGCAGCCGCCGCGCGACGCAGCCTCGTCGAGGCCGTCCAGGTGGCGATGCGCGGTGGCGCCGTCTCAGGCTTCCTCGTCGTCGCCCTCAGCCTGCTCGGCGTATGGGGCATCTTCACTGCTTACAGCACGTTCGTGGGCAACGTCACCGTCCAGGAAGCACCCTTCCTGATCGTCGGCTTTGGCTTCGGCGCCTCCTTCGTGGCGCTGTTTGCGCAGCTCGGCGGCGGCATTTACACCAAGGCCGCCGACGTTGGCTCCGACCTCGTGGGCAAGGTTGAGGCAGGCATCCCCGAGGACGACCCGCGCAACGCGGGCGTCATCGCTGACCTCGTCGGCGACAACGTTGGTGAC
>JBDTVN010000181.1:0-3307 GCA_040007155.1 Chloroflexota bacterium | reverse complement strand
GCCTCCAGGACGAGCAGGCCGCGCACGAAGCACGCCCACTGAACGGCCTCGGCGGTCTCGCCGCTGTCGAATTCGATGCCGATCATCAGGCCCTTGCCGCGGACGTCGTTGACGAGACCCGGGTGTTGCGCAACAAGCGGCTTGAGACCCGCGATGGCCTGGTCGCCGCGCGCCTTGGCGTTGTCGATCAGCCCCTCCTGGAGCAGCGCAATCGTCTCGAGCGCGACCGCGCACGAAACCGCGTTGCCGCCGAACGTCGACCCGTGGTGGCCCTTGCTCCAGCTCATCAGATCCGAGCGGGCGATCATCGCGCCGAGCGGCATGCCTGAGGCGATGCCCTTGGCCGCCGCGACGATGTCAGGCTGGACGCCCCAGTGCTCGATGGCCCACATCTTGCCCGTTCGACCGGCGCCACTCTGGACCTCGTCAGCGATGAGCAGGATGCCGTTGTCGTCGCACAGCTTGCGCAGGCGCAGGAAGAACGCGTCATCAGGGATGACGTAGCCACCCTCGCCCTGGATCGGCTCGACCACGATCGCGGCCACTTCGTTGGCCGGGATGAGGCGCTTGAAGACGCGCTCCTCGAGCTCGTCCAGACCCTCACTGCCGAAGGGCACGTGGTAGACGCCTGGCAGGAGTGGCCCGAAACCCGCGTGGTACTTCGACTTGCTCGCGGTCAGCGTGACGGCGCCGTAGGTGCGGCCGTGGAAGCCGCCCAGGAAACCGACCAGGTACTGGCGGCCGGTCGCGAAACGGGCGAGCTTGATCGCCGCCTCGATCGCCTCAGCGCCCGAATTGCCGATGAACACACGGGCAGGCCCATTGATAGGTGAGATCTGGGCCAACTTGGCACTGAGCTCGGCGTAGACCGGCAGGTAGAAGTCGGACGCGCTGAAATGGATCAGGTCGCGCGCCTGGCGCTCAACCGCGGCGGTGATGCGCGGGTGGTTGTAGCCGGTCGACGAGACGGCGATGCCGGCGGTGAAGTCGAGTAGCAGGTTGCCGTCGATGTCCTCGACGGTGGCGCCGTTGCCGCGAACCGGAACGAGCGGATAGGCACGGGGCAGGCTGGGCGAGGTGAACTCGTGGTCAAACGCCACGTGCTTGCGCGCCTTGGGCCCGGGCATCTCCGTCTGAAGGTGCGGAACGGTGCGAGTTTCGTGGCGCTCGGCCAGGTCGGTCACTTCTAAGCCCTCACGCTTGTCGCATGCATAGAAATCATGCAGCCTGCATCAAACGTGCCAAGTGTACAGATTGAGCGGACGGCGTCGCCAGCGTTGTCTCACGGCTGGACAGGGTGGAGGCGGGCCATGATGCGGGCTATCTCGGCACCTTGCGCGGGTCGCGGGAAGCCATGCTCGATCACGATCGGTATCCACGAGAACGACTGCACGCCGGCGGCCGTGAGAGTGACGTCCAGGATGGCCGAGTCGTTCTGCACGCCACTGAAGTAGTCGAAGACGAAATTGCCCAGGCTGTAGGCGACGAGCGTGCTGCCTTGGCTGGTGTAGCCCTGTAGAACGTGCGGGTGATGGCCGATCACGAGCGCCGCGCCGGCGGCGATGGCGGCCCGCGTGAACGCGCGCACCTGGCTGTCCGGCCCAGAACTGTTTGTCCGACCGCCGTGAAAAGTGACAACGACAACATCAACCTGTGGCTTAAGCGCCGCAACCTCGTGGCTGACGAGGTCGGGCGAGGCGGGGGCAAGGCCCGACTTTCCCGCACCCGCTACCCACGCGGCCTTGGTTCCGGGTGCGAAGTACATCGCGTAGCCAAGGAAGCCGATGCGTAGTCCGTTGCGCTCGACGATGACCGGTGCATGGGCAGCCGCTTCGTTGAGGCCGCCACCGATGTGATCGACGCCGAGGGCATCAAGGGTTGCGAGCGTGTCGCTGAAAGCTGTTGTCCCGTAGTCAAGAGTGTGGTTGTTAGCCAGATTGACGATGTCGACGCCGCCCGCAACCAGTGCCTTGGCGGCTCCGGGCGGCGCCCGCAAGGTGTATTTCTTCCCTGTCCACGACGTCCCGTGGCTGGAGATGGGGCACTCGAGATTGGCTATCAAGACATCCGCCTGGTCGAGGTAGGTCGCAACTTTGGTCCACGGCGTGCCCGCGCCGTTCTTGATGATGCGCCGCCCGATGCTCTGGCCCAACACGACGTCGCCAACCGCCATGAGCCGCACGGTCCCGGCCTGTGCGGTCGCATCAGCGGATTGGGCGGCGTCGGTGGCAGCGCTTGCCGGACCGGCCATGGCTGCCACGGTGAGGGCCACCATGAAGCTGAGGCTGGTGCGCCGGATCACAAGCGTTGCCCAGGAACGATCGGCAGATCGCCACTGCTCTCCGCCGTGGGCTCCGCAGTGGGCTCCGCGGTTGGGCTAGGCGAGTCGGTCGGGCTGGCAGTAGGCGTGGCTGTTGGGCTCGGAGTGGCAGTCGGCGTCGGAGTGGGCGTCGGTGTCGGGGTCGGGGTCGGATGCGTCAGCAGCCACACCCGAGGTGGCTGACCGCTGTCATGGACTCTGCGTGCTGCGTCCCGGCCCAGATAGCGAAAGTGCCACGGCTCATAGTCGTAACAGGACGTGTGGTAAGTGCCGTCGGGGTAGCTGAGAACGAAGCCGTAAAGCCACGCGTTGCGAGCGAGCCACACGCCGGTGGCCGATTTGGCCCAGTTCCGCACCTTCCACGGCGGGGCGCCGCCGCGCGATTTGAAGTCGATCGCCGTTCCCAGCTGGTGCTCAGAGTGGCCGGCACGGGCGCTGGTCTTGGTTGCGCGTGCCAGGCCTATCTTGCGCACCCACTCGCGGAAAGTGCTCGCCTGTAACCTGAAGCTGCGGTAGGCGCTCTGGATTCCCAGTGGCACGCCAGCCGTCCGGGCGTCGGCGGCAAGAGCGGCGAGATCATTAATGACGAACTCGCGCAGGCGCGCCTTGCCGCCTATACCAGCCCCCTGCGTTGTGACGAGGTCACCCGGGACGTAGTCGTTGGCCAAGCGCCAGCGCGTGTCGACCACAACAGACGCCCAATCCTCGCCGGTGTAGGCAACGACGTCATCGTCGATCGAGCAATCCAGGTTGTCGCCAGCCGCCGTTGCCGCAGGCACGAACGCCAGGCTCATTGCCAGGATCGCGGCGCGAAGGGCGAGTGTCACTGCGTTCCCCGCGTGCAATGGCGTGCGAATGGCCCGAAGTCTAGTCGACGACGGTTTGCGACTGTTCGCGTAGAAACTGCTGCAGGTAATACATGCCGCCACCCGACTTGCCGGTCGAGCCCGATCCCTTCCAGCCACCGAACGGCTGAACGCCCGGCCA
>JBDTVN010000180.1:0-3371 GCA_040007155.1 Chloroflexota bacterium | reverse complement strand
ACCGATGATCTCCGCCTTGAGAGGGCGGTGTCCTGGGCCTCTAGACGAATGCGGCTTGGCGGCCCGTAGTTTACCTCAGAGTCGGTGCGATTCGATGAAGGACCGAATCGAGTCGGCGACCCTTTCGGCGGTCTTCTCGCCGGTGATCAGGCCGTAGTGCGACAGCTCGCTGAACGAGATGTAGTCGGCCCCCAGCCACTCCGCGAGCCTGTGGCTGTCGGCATCTGAAAACCACCGATCGAGACCACCGCCGATCACCAGCATGGGCACATCGGCCAGCTGTTCCCGGTCAACTTCTACGCCTTCGAGCATCTGGCGCCGCGCAGCGCCGGACTCAGCGCCGAGCATGTGCTGGATACGCATCACATCGTCCATCGTCAGATCGGGATTGGCGCGTTGAAGTGCATCGAGCGGACCCTCCCAGCCGATGAGCTCGCGCTTGTAGCGCTCGGGCAGCAGCCGCACCATGTGCGCCGGCGGCGGCTCGAGAAGTTGCGCCGGCAGCGCTGGGCTGATGAGGATCAGCGCGCTGATCGGCTTGGCCTGGGCGACGCGCATCGCGAGCAGCCCGCCCATGCCGTGGCCGATGACGATCGGCGGGCGGGGCATGATCTCAGTCGCGGCGAGGGCGTCGTCGATATAGGTGTTCATGTCGACATCGGCGAAGTCGGAGGTCTCGCTCCAGTAGTGGCCGCGCAGGTTCAACGCGTGCCCTTCCCAGCCGCGCGGCGCGAAGTAGCCCAGGAACCTGTGCCACAGCCACGACCCGCCCAGCTCGCCGTGCAGCAGATAAAGCGGCTTGCGGCGCGAGCGCCGCTCGGGCAGCCATGACTCGATGTACAGGCCACGCTCAGGGATGACCCGCTCGTCCTTGCGGATGGGCCGATGGGCGCGCGGATCCTCGCTCGCTCCGTTGGCGTCGTGGCCGTTGCCATTCGCCGATCCGCCCGACGCGGTAACGTCGATCGGTCTGCTGTCGTCGAAGTCGCTCACTTGAAGACGAGGCCGGTCGCGGCCTTGGGGTGGAAGTAAGTTGATTTGGGTGGCATGAATCCGCCCGCCGCTGCCACCGACAGCACCGACTGAACCGGCGTTGGCCTGACCAGGAAACACACTTCTGCCGCGCCCGATTCGACCGCGGCGATGGCCTGTTGCGCGTCACTCGTATAGGTCAGGCGGCCCGATGCATTCAGCTCGTCAGTGGTGCTGCCGATCATCTGCGGCAGGGTACTCGACAGCACGTCGACGTCCAGAGCGGCGTTCGTGGCGTCGCTGACCGTCAGCAGCGCTCCACCAGCGCGCGTCCAGACGCCGAGCGTCCCTGCGCGAGCCCTTGGATCGTCGAGCCGCATCTGCTTGATCAGGTCAGCAGCGGCGTCGATCGGCGTGACGTTGAAGGTGCCGGCGGCCGCGGCGAGGATGTTCGCGGTGTCGAGTGGGCCGCTGATGACACGGTGCCACGGTCGGAGGGCGAGCCCGCCAGAGTTCGCGTCGTACAAGAGTGCCATCACGTAATCCGCGTCGGCTGCGGCGCCGGGCGCGTCGCGGTAGCGCAGCGCGGTCTCATAACGATGGTGACCGTCAGCGATCGTCAGCGGCTGCCGGCCGGCCAGACCGAGCAGCTCCTGCGCGGCGGGCGTCATAGCCGGGTCGATCGCCCACAGCCGCTGGCCGACGCCGCCGGGGCCTGCCGCATCAACCGCTGGCGGCGCGCTCGTCAGCGCGTCCAATAACAAGGCGCTTGCCGCGCCGCCGTTCGCGTCGTCATAAAGGAAGAGCACGGCCGACAGGTTGACGCGCGTCGCGCTCAGAAGCCGGAAGCGATCCTCCTTGGGGCCGCTCAGCGTGTGCTCGTGCGGCCGCACGCCGCTGCCTGGCCCGTACGGCTCCAGCCGTAAGCGGCAAAAGAAGGAACGCGCGACCCGCTCGCTCTCGCCAATGGTGTAGCGCTGCTCGTATACGTAGAGCATCGGTTTGTCGTCACGACGGAGCACGCCAGCGCGTTGCCAATCGGCCAAGAGCGCGGCCGCTACCTCGTACGAGTCGGGCAATTCCAGGCGCACGGCGTTGTGCTCATCGCGCGCCGCCAGGGCGGCGCGCTCAGCGCCAGATATGACGTCGTACGGCGGACACAGCACGGCCGACAGGTCGGGCACGCTGGCCGGGTCATAGCGCAGGCCGCGGAACGGCCGTAGTTCGGGCACCGCGGGCATGGTAGCCACGCAACTTTGGAGACGCGTGCTCCGTCTAGCGTGAACTACCACCTAATCTGAGGGTTGATGGACCGTCGCACGTCCCGGGTGAGCCGTTTGATTGCCGTGGCGTTCGCGCTTGCCCTTTTCGCCCCGCTGACCGCAGGCACCACCCTCGCGGCCTCACCGAGCCCGTCTGCACAGACCAATCCGGATATCGTTATCAATGCGCGCGCTCTGCTCGGCGGCAACGTCCGGCCCGGGTCCTGGACAGCGGTCGCCGTTCATGTCGAGAACACAGGCCCGTCAATCGATGGCGAGATGCGCATCGACTCCGGCCAGGACACGGGCTCGCGTTACGGGCTCGAGGTCCATCTCCCGTCGGGTGCGAAGCAGGACCTGACCCTCTATGCGCAGACTGCGATCTTCGGTAGCCGAGTGAATGTCGACCTGGTGGTCGGTGATCAGGTCATCGCCCGCCAGCAGGTGCCGATCAAGTCGCACGACTCCTACAACCCGATCATCGCCGTGGTCGCCGAGCAGCCCCAGGGCATGCTCACCCAGATCAACGCGGCCATGACGAACCCCAACGTCAGCGCGCCCAGCGTCATCCAGCTTGGAGTGGCTGATCTGCCGCCGCGCGTCGAGGCCTGGGCCGCGATCGACCGCCTCGTGTGGCAGGACATTGACGCGAGCCAGATGAGCGAGGCCCAGGCTGAGGCGTTGCGGCTCTGGTTGGGCGCGGGCGGCCAGCTGATCATCCTCGGCGGCACGACGGGCACGACCACACTGCGCGGCTTCGACCTGCCGCAGGACGACCTGCTGCCTTTCGACCCGACGCAGACCATTGATGTCGCCGCGACCGATCTCGTGCCGCTCGTGGGATCACTGCCGACCACCGCCGCGACGACACCGGCGGTCGGCGGTCTCCTGCGTCGGGGCACGGTCCTCGCGCGCAGCGGTGACGACGTCATCGCGGCTCAATCCGCTTACGGCCGCGGCGAGGTGACGCTGATCGGCTTCAATCCGGCGACCGACTGGCTGACCACAGGTTCGACTGCTTCCAACCTGTGGCACCGATTGCTGCCCTCATCTTCAAACCAGGCGCTCAATCCACTGACACTGCCGGATGACTCGCAGATCGTCCAAGCGATGCAGAACCTGCCGTCGGTCGACCTG
>JBDTVN010000179.1:0-3419 GCA_040007155.1 Chloroflexota bacterium | reverse complement strand
ACGGCTGGGCGTCGGCCTTGCCTTCGCGATCCGCCATCGAGCGCCGCGCGACGTACGTCTCGACGCCGATGATCGGCTTGATCTTCGCCGCGGTGCACGCCTGGTAGAAGGCGACTGCCCCGTACAGCGCGCCGTGGTCGGTGATCGCGAGCGAGTCGAAGCCGAGCGTCTTGGCCTGGTCGACCATCTCGCTGATCCGGCCCAGCCCATCGAGCAGGCTGAACTCGGAATGGACGTGGAGATGCGTGAAGTCATTTGGAGCGACGGGCACAGATTTTCCTCCGCAGTCTGCCTTCGGCATCTGCTGCGCGCGAAGCGGCCGGGGTCCGGCGAGCCGCCGGGTCCCGCCCGTCGCTTGCGATGACCTTACGATCCGACCGAGTGCGGGCCTAGGGCCTTACCCACGAACTTCGTCCACAAGTCGTCCAGTATAGAACGCGCGTTCGGTTGGACTAGTCGTCCTTTTTGGCCTGATTGAGCCACGGTCGGTCGGCAAAGAGGTCGGTCAACCAGCGGCCCATCTTGCCCGGCGGGGGATCCTGAGGAGCGTCTGCCAGGAGGGCATTCATCGCGTCCGTCAGCTCGATCTTGAGTGAGTCGACGCCCGCCCGGTTGGCCTTGCGGCCGTTCATGTAGATCGTTTGGCCGATCCGCACGCGGACGAGCTTGCGGAACTTGACCCAACGGGTACCGATGATCCCGACCGGAACAATCGGCGCCTGGGCGCGGAGGGCGAAGAAGGCGACGCCTTCCTGGAGCGGCACGATCTCGCCCTCACGGTCGGACAGCCGGCCCTCACCGGAGATGCCCAGCACGTAGCCCGCATCGATGACCTTCTGCGCGCGCTTGGCAGCGTCGACCAGGTCCGACTTGGAGGGCTTGAAAGGGACCGCCATATGGCTCCAGGCGATCAGTCGATTGCGCCAGCCCCTGGTCATGTTTTCTTCCTTGGGGCCGAAGATGAAGAACTGGTGGCTGCGCGGCCACCAACCGCAGATCAGGAATGGATCGGCCCAGCCGGGGTGATTGAAATTGAGCACGTATGGCGGCTGCGGCAGGTTCTCGAGGCCCTCGTAGCGGACCTTCAGGTACGTGCCGAAAAGAAGCCGCGTGGCATACCTGATGAACCAGCGCTTGAGACGGCCGGGCGGTTCAGGCGCCGGCAGCGAACTCTGGTTCAAGGCGCGCAGCAAGGGGCAGGGCGACAAGGGGTGGCACGCCCATAGTGTCGCGCTCCAGCTCATCGAGGAAAACTGGGACGAGTTCCGGATCGAACTGGGCGCCGCTCAATCGGCGCAACTCAGACGCGACGCGTTCGTGGGGCTGCGACGGCTGATAAGGGCGCCCATGGACCATCGCCTCGTACGCGTCGGCGATCGCCACGATGCGGGCGCCGAGCGGGATCTGCTCGCCGCGCAACCCATCGGGGTAGCCGCTGCCGTTGAAGCGCTCGTGGTGGTGGCGAATGATCGGCGCGAACCCGCGTGACGATCGCAACGGGGCGCAGATCTTCTCGCCGATCTCAGGGTGGCGACGCATGACCAGCCACTCTTCGTCGGACAGCGGTCCCTCTTTGCGCAGCAGGTGCTCGGACACGCCGATCTTGCCCACGTCGTGGAGCAGCGCGCCGTAGGCGACTGCCTCAAGCTCCTCGCCGCGCAGGCCGACGTTCGCGCCAACGCGCGCAGCGTGATGGGCCAGCCAGCGGCAGTGATGGACGAGGTTGAGATCCTTCGCCTCGACCGCGTTGGCCAGGGCGGCCACGATCTGCGTCGCTCGCTCGAGACCCGTGATGGCGCGGCGCAAACGCATGGCCGAACGGATGCGCGCGAGCAGCTCGTATTGCTGGACGGGTTTAGCCAGGAAGTCATCCGCGCCGGCATCGAGCGCCGCGATCATGTCTGTCGGCGCCGTATGTGCCGTGATGACGATGACCGGCAGCGTGGCAGTGAGCGGATCGGCGCGCAGCTGGCGGCAGATCTCGTAGCCGTCCATGCGCGGCAGATTGAGGTCGAGCAGCACCAGCTGAGGAGCGTGTTCGACGATCGCGCGCAGACCTGTCTCACCGTCAGCCAGGGCGATCACCCGGTAACCCTCGCGCTCCAGGACGCGTGTCAACAAAGTCCGCTGGGTCTGCTCGTCCTCGATGATCAGCACCAAGGGCGCCTCGTCGACTGTGCGCATTGGCGCGATCGAGATCGTCGTTTGCGCCAAGGCGCTATCGCGGCCCGCTAGATCCACTCACCACTCCCCTGATGCAGCGCCGGCGTCGGGTAATTCCGATGCTGGGGCGCGGCGTTTCCTGCGGGCACACGCGGGAACCGTCGTCAACCGAGTATGGCATGCGCAGCGCCCCGTGGGGCCGCACTCCTGCTACGGAAACTGGGCGACGGCGTCGAGCAGAATTTCGACGAATCGCGGCCGGTCGATGTCGATGCCGACGTCCGCATTGGCTGGCCTGCCGGTCAGGCCGTAGAAATCTATGACGGTGCGCCCGCGGGTCAGCTCGCTGACGGTTTCGACGTCGACGCGGTACGGCCTCTTCTCGACCAGGTCGGGCAGTGCGACATCGGCGACGGCCACTGCATCATGAATGGGCGCGCCGTTCCAGCCGTAGCGCTCGATGTGAAACCGCGCAAAGAAACGCAGCAGGTCGGCAAACACGACGCCGGTCCGATTCCCGACTCGTTCCATCCGATCCGCATCGTCCAGGCTCACGACGGCTTTGTGGGTGACGTCGAGACCGATCATCGTGATCGGGACACCCGCCGCGAAGACGTCATGCGCCGCCTCGGGATCGACCCAGATGTTGAACTCGGCCGACGCCGTGACGTTGCCCTCCGCGACCGCGCCGCCCATGAGGCAGATCCTGTTGACTCGCGCGAACTCGTCGGGAAAGCGCGCCAGGAGATGGGCGATGTTGGTCAGTGGCCCGGTCGGTATCAGCGTCACCGGCGTATTGCTCGCGCGGATCATTTGAGCGATGAACGCCGGTGCGTCGTCACTCGCAAGACCCACTACCGGACTGGGCAGGTCGGCGCCGGCCAGCCCATTGCCGCCATGAACGTTGGGGGCCGTTATCAGCTCGCGCCTTAATGGCGCGGCCGCGCCCGACGCGACCGGGACGTCGGTTCGTCCGACCAACGTTAAAACCGAAAGGGCGTTGCGCGTCGTGTTCTCGAGCGTCGAATTGCCCGCCACGGTGGTTACAGCGAGGAGGTCGAGCTCAGGTCGACAGAGGGCGAGCAGCATTGCCAGCGCATCGTCATGTCCAGGATCGCAGTCGAGGATGACGCGCTGCGCGCCGGACCGGTGTTCGCTCACTCCTTGCGATAAGGCTGGCCGTCGGCGGCCGGTGCGCGAACGCGGCCAACGAGTCCGGCGACGATGATGATCGTGACGATGTAGGGCAGCGCCAG
>JBDTVN010000178.1:0-3421 GCA_040007155.1 Chloroflexota bacterium | reverse complement strand
GCGCAGGATGGGCAGGGCCGCGGCGACCCGCTCCATGTCGCCGTCGTCAATCATCCGTCAGCTAGGCCGGCATCAGGGCGCGAACGGCCTGGGCGGCCTCGGTGGGGCTGAGTCCGAGCGTGGCGTCGCCCACGTAGAGCTCCACGCGGCGAATCCCGGGTGTGTCGGTGGTCATCGAGCCGCCGAACGCCCACAGGCCCTGCTCGGTTGCCAGCCGCCGCACGCCGGCGTCGAAGGCTTCCTCGGTCGTGCGCAGGTGGATGTGCATCATCGGTGTCTGCGGTGGGTCCGGTACGACCTCCACGCCGTCGACGCGGGCTAGGGCGGCGGCGATCGCACGAGTGTGCGCGAGGGCCGCGGGCATGCGCGGCAGGCGCAGGCGCAGGCCGGCCAGTGCTGATGCGGCGTAGGGCCACAGGTTGAACAGCGTGCCGCCGTGGCGATGGCGCCACTCGCGCGCTTCCGCGACGACCTCGTCGTCGCCCAGGAGCATGCCGCCGGCCGTGCCGCCCAGACCCTTGTAGAACGAGACGTAGACAGTGTCGAAGAGCGCGGCGATATCGGCCACGGGCCGATCGTAGAAGGGGCCGCACTCCCACAGCCGAGCGCCGTCAAGGTGTACCGCGGCGCCATGCTCACGCGCCCAGCTCACCTGCGCTACCAGGTCCTTCCAGGCCGGCAGCCGGCCGCCGATCTCGCGCTGGGGCAACTCGAGCAGGAGTGCGGCGATAGGCTCGTGGATAGCCTCCAGGTCGGCCAGCGTGATCAGCTCGCGTCCGTTGCCGACTGGCCGGCCGACCAGCCCGTGCAGCCGCTGGTAGGCCTTGTCCTCGTGCAATTCGAGATGACACGTTGGGTGGAAGGCGACGACACGACTGACCCTGGCATCGGCGTGAATACGCAGCGCGATCTGCTGGATCATCGTGCCGCTGGGCATGAACACCGCGGCCGGCTTGCCGAGCAGCCCGCGAACCTCGTCCTCGAGCGTCGCGACGGTGCCGCCCTCGCCGTACATGTCCAGTTTGAGGTCGTCCGCGCTGAGAGTGGCGATCTCAGCCAGGATGACCGCCGGCATGCGCCAGCCATGGCCGGAGATCGCTCGATCGCACATCTCCCGTAGCTGCCGCCGCTCGGCAGGAACGAGCAACCGCTTCGAGCGCTTCACGAACGGACCATAACGCTCAATCCACCGGTGAGTCGCGCATCAATATCCGGCCTCAACCACTCGAGCGAGACACGCATCGCGTTGGCAGCCGCGCGCCAGCTGTGGGCACTCTGAACCCAGGCCGGCGACATATCCTGACCGTCTGCCGATAGTCACCAGATCGCCACGTGCGCACCGGCTGGACTCCGCGATACTCCGCGTCATGAAGGTGTATTTCGCCGGTCCGTTGTTCACGACCCCAGAGCGGACCTGGAATGCCGAGGTCGTGGCCGCTCTGCGGGCGGCCGGCCACGAGGTGTTCCTGGCGCAGGAGCAGGACCCAGACAACGATGGAGCGGGGATCTTTGCCACCGACGTCGGCGGAATCAACTGGGCGGACGGGCTCGTGGCGATCATGGACGGCCCAGCCCCCGACTCCGGCACATGCTGGGAAGTCGGCTACGCGTTCGGCTTGAAGAAATGGATCGTGCTGGTTCGGACCGACATCCGCTCGCTGGCGGGCTTGGCCGGGGACTACGACCCGATGCTCACGGAGGCAGCGACGATCCGGATCGACCTGCCTGCGGCGTCGACGGTCCAGGTCATCGCCATGATCCTCGCCGCAGTCGCCCGAATGGAAACGGGGAGCGCCTAGCCTCACCTCGCGGCGACGCGGCGCTTAAAGACGCGGTCAAACCGGCGATCGACCGCCGTTTCCCGCTCGAGCAGGTCGTCGAGGCGCTGACCTGCGTCCACGAGCGGAGGGCGCGCGGCAAGGTCCTCCATCGGGTAAGTGTGACAAGGCCCTTTGGCCTCTGCCGATCGGCGCGTACACAAGTGACACTCATCCGCCGTTTCCGTGTGCCAGGGTCACCGCCTTGGGCGCAGACCAATGACCAACGCCACCACGAACAGCACGGCCGTCGTACCAAGCGCGAGTCCCACGAGCGCGGTGCCGCCCATCACGAGGGGGTCGACACCGAGCGGCAGGCCGATTGATAGCGCGCCTACGCCCAGGTTCGCGACGACGAGCCGGACGACCGCCCAACGGCCCAGGATGGCGCGCTGTCGGGCGTGAACTGCACTATCGCCCGGTCCCACGGCAGGCAGAAGATGAGTGGCCGATGCCAGGACGACGAGGCTGATCCAGCCGACTACCAGTGGGCCGAATACAGCCGTGATCGACCACCCTGCCGGAGCCGATCCGGTCAGCAGGACCATGCCAGCTGCGATCCCAATACCGACGCCAAACCAGCCCAACGCAGAGATCAGTCCACCCATCGCGAAGAGGTGCCAGGGGTGGTCGGTGGTCCAGGTGGCGCGAGTCCGCCAGGTCTGGATGGCATACGCGCCCAATGCCAGCGCACCGGCGATGACAATCACGGCGCCAAGCCGGGCGACGAGATCCAGGTCGAGCGCAAAGCCGGTCGCGACAAGCACAGGGCCGGCGGCCAGGCCAAGAACCGTCAGGCGCGCACTGGGACGAGCGGCGATCCGTGCGCCCACGACGGTGGGGAAGAAGTGCAGCAGCGTCGTCCCGATGACGAGTGACACGAAGCCCACCAGGTTCAGCCACGCGTGGGCGGGTTTCAGGCCTGCCCAGCCCGTGAGGAGCGGCGCCCAGTTCGCGACAAAAAGTGTCGCGAGGGTGGCGCCAATGCCCACCTCCGTGAGGGCGACCACATAGCCCTGGATGACGATCCCCCGACTGGGCCCCAGCGCGGATCGCAGTGGCCGCAGCGTCGCGACGCCGATCAGCGCGACGCCAAGGATGAACGCGAGGCCGCCAGCGGTCGCGAGGAGAGGGGAGGTGCCCACGACACCCACGGTCACGCCAGCCGCGCCTAGCGCCACAGCGAGGACCGCGCCGGTCCTGAGGCGGATATCCGTGGGCGGTGCAGCCGCAAACGCAGCGCTGAAGAACGGCATCACGCCGGCGATGGCGGTGGTTGCGCCGCCCGCGAGTGCGAGATGGAGCGGCAGCCAGATTCCACGTCGCACGGTTTCCGGTAGCACCGCGGAGGCGACCGCCGTCACGAGGAAGCCGATCGCCAGCCCAACGGCCAAAACCACGACCCGCCTGTCGCGCGACCGATCAATGGGCGACTGCCGGCGCGCCGTTAGTTGGACCATCGGGACCGAGACTAGAGCACGACCCGATCTAGCTATCGGGCCGACGACGAGGGCAGGCCCGCGCGGGAAGGTTGTCGTCCAACCGGCTCCAGCAGACGTTCTGTAGCCTTCAGCGACACATGGCAGTCATCGAGACGCACGGCC
>JBDTVN010000177.1:0-3425 GCA_040007155.1 Chloroflexota bacterium | reverse complement strand
GAACAGCGGCCTGATGCTCTTCCAGTACACCGCGGCGGCGCTGGTGAGCGAGAACAAGGTGCTCGCCCACCCCGCGTCGGTCGATTCGATCCCGACCTCGGCCGACCAGGAGGATCACGTCTCCATGGGTCCGGCGGCCGCGCGCCAGGCGCGCGACATCGTGCGCAACGCGTCCACGGTCGTGGCGCTCGAGCTGCTGTGCGCGGCGCAAGGCTTGGACTTTCGGACGGCGGACGGCCTCGCGCCGGGCGTTGGCGTCGCGGCGGCGCATGCGTTGGTCCGCGCGCAGGTGGCGCACCTCGAGGACGACCGCGACCCGCAGCCGGACATCATTGCGGCGCAGGGCCTGGTTGCTTCTGGTGTGGTGGCGGCGCTCGCCTTTGCGCGCAATAGATCCGCAGCGACGGGCGCACGCTGATCGTTCTCGTCACCAACGACAACGGCGGCGGCAACCTCACGTACGAAGTGACGGGCGTCGAGTGATGGCAGAGCGCATCGTCAACGTGAGTGATGACGCGAGTTTTGCCCTCGTGCCGCCGTGCGCCGATCCGCGCTTCGACCATCGAACGTGCGACTACTGGGAGGACGCGGACCGGGGATCCAAGGCCAGCCGCCCAGCGTGGTTGGAGGCCGCTGCAACTGCGCGACCCAGCTCTCCAGCGGCGCTGAGCGACAACCCATTCGCGCCGCCACCAAAGGAACCGGCGCTCAACCCGTTTGGGGCTGATGGTGACGATGAGCCACTCGACAATCCCTTCGCGCCGAAGACTGTCCGCGAACGTCCCTTGCGCGACGGCGTGCCGCGCAAGCTGGCGCTGCTCGATCGTGGCCGGGGCGTGTTCGGCTCGTACGCCAAGATCCTGGTGAGCGATGACGAACCCGTCGCGTACTGCCAGTTCGGGCCGCTGTCCGCCTATCCGCGCGCCAGTCGCTTGCGCGCGCTGTATCCGCAACTGCCTGAGTCGCCACTGCCTGCTGCCATCACGTGCATCGCCACGACGGCTGACGGACGGCGCGCCGGACACGCCAAGCGGCTGGTCGAGGAGGTCGTGCGCGATCTGACCGCGCGTGGCTTTTCCGCTGTCGAGGCATACCCAGATCTGACGCTGGGCGAGAACGAGGCCAGCGGCGCGAGGCCATCTTTCTGGCACGAATTGGGTTTCGCCACCGCCGTTGACGACGAGCGCTACCCAGTGATGCGGCGCGAGCTCTAGCTCGTCGCGCGGGACGATACTGAGCGCGTGGCAATAGCAACGAAACGCGTCATTCGGGCGGCTCGCGGGAGTGAGCTCACAGCCAAGGGCTGGGTCCAGGAAGCGGCGTTGCGCATGCTCATGAACAACCTCGACCCGGAGGTAGCTGAGCGGCCCGACGATCTCGTGGTCTACGGCGGCACCGGCAAGGCGGCGCGCTCCTGGGAAGCGTTCGATGCGATCGTGCGCGAGCTGCGCCGGCTCGAGAACGACGAGACGCTGCTCGTCCAGAGCGGCAAGCCCGTCGGCGTGTTTCGCACGCACGAGTGGGCGCCACGCGTCCTGATCGCGAATTCGAATCTGGTTGGCAAGTGGGCCAACTGGGACACGTTCCGCGAGCTGGAGCGCGCCGGGCTGACGATGTACGGCCAGATGACCGCGGGCTCGTGGATCTACATCGGGACGCAGGGCATCCTCCAGGGAACGTACGAGACGTTCGCCGAACTCGCTCGGCAGCACTTTGGCGGGTCGCTCGCCGGACGGGTGGTGCTGACCGCGGGCCTGGGTGGCATGGGTGGTGCGCAACCCCTGGCGGTGACGATGAATGGCGGAGTCGCCTTGGTGATCGAGGTCGATACCGAAAGAGCGCGGCGGCGCCAGGAGGTCGGTTATGTCGACCGGGTCACCGACTCACCCGAAGAGGCCCTTTCCTGGGCGCGTGCTGCTGCTGCCGAGGGTCGGGCTGAATCGATCGCCTTGATCGGCAACGCCGCGGAGATCGAGCCCGACTTCGTGCGTCGTGGCGAGCGCTTCGATGTGGTGACCGACCAAACCTCGGCCCACGACGCGCTGAACGGCTATGTGCCGGCCGGTTTGACGCCCAACGACGCTGCGCCGCTGCGTGCGTCCGACCCAGATAGCTACGTACGGCGTGCGATGGATTCGATGGCCATTCAGGTCCGCGCGATGCTCGACCTGCAGAAATCAGGCGCGGTCACGTTCGACTACGGCAACAACATCCGCGCCCAGGCGCAGGCCGCTGGGGTGACCAACGCCTTCGACTTCCCGGGCTTCGTGCCGGCCTTTATCCGACCGCTTTTCACTGAGGGGAAAGGGCCGTTCCGCTGGGTCGCCCTGTCGGGCGATCCGGCCGATATCGAGCGCACCGACGAGGCGATCCTCGAGCTCTTCCCCGACGACGCGGGGTTGCGTCGCTGGATCACGATGGCCCAGTTGCGCGTCCCGTTCCAGGGTTTGCCGGCGCGCATCTGCTGGCTCGGCTACGGCGAGAGGGCGCGGGCCGGTCTGCGTTTCAATGAGCTCGTGGCGAGCGGCGAGATCAGTGCGCCGATCGTGATTGGCCGCGACCACCTTGATTCCGGGTCGGTCGCCTCGCCCAACCGCGAGACAGAAGGGATGCGCGACGGCTCCGACGCGATCGCCGACTGGCCGCTGCTCAACGCGTTGGTGAACACCGCGGCAGGAGCAAGCTGGGTGTCGATCCACCATGGCGGCGGCACGGGCATTGGCTACTCGCAGCACGCCGGCATGGTCGTCGTCGCCGACGGCACCCCACTCGCGGCCCAGAAATTGGAGCGCGTCCTCACGACGGACCCGGGCATGGGCGTGATCCGTCACGCGGACGCCGGCTACGAACGTGCAATCGAGGTCGCCCGAGAGCGCGGCGTGCGCATCCCAATGTCTAGGGAATGAGCGTCGACTCCTCGACGTTGATCATCCGCGCGTAGAGGATCTGCTCGTTGATCTCGAGGTTGTTGATGAGCGACAGGGCGCACACGATCGCCTTGCCGACGAGCTCGTCTGCTGTCTCACCGTACTGAACCTCGAGCAGCACGTTGTCGGCGCGCTCGTCGTTGCTGACGCTGTCGGGATCCTGCCAGGTGCCTGCGGCGGCCAGCTCAGTTGAGGCGCGCATGAAGTCGAGCGTCTCGGCTTTGGCGCGCGGCACGGTAATTGTCAGCAGCTCCTGCTCGACGCGCTCGAGCTGAGTTCCGCTCGCCTCGTCGCCGAACAGCAGGGCGAACAAGACGTCCTTGGCGTGAGTGAGGCGCTCTTCGCCGCGCGCGGTGCGATGGCCTGCGCGGAACATCTGTGTGCCCTTGTCGGGCACATCGCCACGCAGGTGCCGGCTCTCGATCAGTTGTTCGCGTGAAACCTCGGAGTTGCGGGCGATGAACTGCTCGACCCCGGCATGATCCAGGGCCAGGCTGC
>JBDTVN010000176.1:0-3447 GCA_040007155.1 Chloroflexota bacterium | reverse complement strand
CGCGCCGCCCGCTCGAGGCATCAGGCACGAGCGGCATGAAGGCGGCCATGAACGGGATCATCAACTGCTCGGTCCTCGATGGCTGGTGGGACGAGGGCTACGACGGCGCCAACGGCTGGGCGATCGGTTCGCGCCAGACAACGTCCGACGAGGGCGCGCAGGACTGGGCCGATTCGCAGGACCTCTACCGCCTGCTCGAAACCGAGATCGTGCCGCGTTACTACGAGCGCGACGCGAACGGGGTGCCGACGCGCTGGCTCGAGATGATGAAGGCGGCGATGGCCACCACCGTATGGCAGTTCTCGACCAGCCGCATGCTCCAGGAATACATCGAGCAGCTCTACTTGCCCGCGGCCGCCAACGGCGCGACGCAGCAGGAACCGGCCGCAGCCGGACACGCCGCCAGCTCGTAACGAGCGCGCCTTAGTGACGGCGCGCATCTCGCTCGCGCTCATCCTTCACAACCACCAGCCGGTGGGCAACTTCGGCTGGGTGATCGGCGAGGTGTACGAGCGCGCCTACGAGCCGATGGTCGGAGCCTTGGAGCGGCACCCCGGGGTCAGGCTCGCGCTGCATTACACCGCGCCACTGCTCGAATGGCTCGACGCCAACAAGCCTGATTTCCTCGATCGGCTGCGCGCCCTGGTCGATCGCGGTCAGGTCGAGATCGTCGGTGGCGGCCACTTCGAGCCGATCCTGGCGGCGCTGCCCGATCGCGACCGCGTTGGCCAGCTGAAGCGGATGCGTTCGGATCTCGAGCGGCGCTTCGGGATCGCGCCGCGCGGTGCCTGGCTGGCCGAGCGAGTGTGGGAGCCGTCACTGCCGACTGCCCTCGTGGACGCGGGCTATGACTACACCGTTCTCGATGACAACCATCTGCGCGGTGCGTCGGTTCCCGAAGACGCGATGTGGGGCACGTACACAACCGACGACCAGGGCCGTCTGCTGACCATCTTCGGCACGGAGAAGGGCCTGCGTTATCGGATTCCGTGGCACCCAGTGCCTGAGCTCATTGCGTACCTGCGCGAGGCCGCGACCCAAGACGGCGACCGCCTGGGCACGATGGGCGACGACGGCGAAAAGTTCGGCGGCTGGCCGGGCACCGACGAACTCAGCTGGGGCAAGAAGCAATGGGTCGACACATGCTTCACTGCCCTGGAGGAAAACTCCGACTGGCTAACCACGGTCACACCGTCCGACTGGATGGCTGCGCACCCACCGATCGGTCGGATCTACGTGCCCACGGCTTCATACGTCGAGATGACCGAATGGGTGCTGCCTGTGGACGAGGCACCGATATTCGGCAAGCTCCTGCACGATGCGGTCGAGGAAGGTTCGCCAGCGGCGCGTTTCCTGCGCGGCGGCATGTGGCGCAATTTCGCGGCGCGCTACCGCGAGGTCAACGACCTGCACAAGCAGATGCTGCGCGTCTCATCTTTGGTTGACGCGATGCCGGCAGGCGCGTTGCGCGACCGGGCACTCGACCATCTATACCGCGGCCAATCGAACGACTGCTACTGGCACGGCCTTTTCGGCGGCGTCTATCTCGTGCACATGCGCATGGCCACGCTGGCCGAGTTGATCGCCGCGGAGGATCTTGTCCTGGGCGCTACTGCCGCGGGCGGTGTCGCCGACTACGACCTCGATGGGCGCGACGAGGTGTTGATCGGCACCCTGGGCCAGACGGTGCTCGTCGACCCGGCAGAGGGCGGTGGCATCTCGTCGTGGGATCTGCGCGCGTCGCGCGTCGCTCTGGCGTCAGTCATGCGTCGCCGTCCGGAGGCCTACCACGCCAAACTGAAGGCGGCTGAGGACGCTGCGACCGACACGACCAAGGCCAAGCCGCTCAGCCCGCACGAGAGTTTCACAACCAAAGAGGTCGGCCTCTCAAAGTTGCTCGTCTACGACGATCACGAGCGCCGTAGCGGCCTGGTCCGAATCCTCGACGCCAACGGCCAGGAAATCGGCGACTTCGTCAACGGCGAGTGGCATCTCCATTTCGCAGAGGCAGACAACGTTGGCTTCACAAGAGCCTCCGCGGGCCTGTCGCTGACCAAAGTGTTCGAGGTGTCGGGTGATCGCCGCGCAGGCGCGCTATCTGTAGTTGTCGAGCTCTCGACCGACCGGGATTTCAATGGGACGATCGAGCTTGAGTGGAATTTGAACTTGCTTGGCGGCGGCAAGAACGTTGAGGCGTACTACATCTGGGAGGATCACGAAGTCCGACACGATGCCCCCGGCAAAGTCGACGACAGCAGCTCCCTGGAGTTCGGCAACCGCTACGAGGGCGTCGCGCTCACCGTACTCATGGCACAACCGCAGGCAGAAGCCCTGTGGTTCCCGGTTGAGACCGTCTCGAATTCAGAAGCCGGTTTCGAGCGGGTTTATCAAGGCTCTTGCCTTATCCAACGGTGGCCTGTCCGACTCGCCGCAGGTGCAGTCGAATCCTTAGCCACCTTGCTGAGTTTTGAGCAGTCGCGCGACCGCGCCCAAGAGGAAGCGAGCGCCTAGCCATGCGGGACTCTGGCTGGGAAGCACGGCATCAGCGGGCTGTGGCGGAGAACCTACAGATCGATGCTTTGCTGAGAGCTGAACTAACGTCGCAGGGGTGCAACGTTGTCGGAAACCTGGGTCAAGTCGATGTCGCGCCCAATGACGTTCCGACGTTCCTGCGCGTAATGATCGACGCGGTGTCGCGCGACTACTCCGCCAACGTGAAACAAATGATCGCCGGTGCCATTCACCAAGTTGATGCGTCGTCGGTCTGGGACGAGCTCGCAGACGTATATCGCCGCGAGTCGGGTTTGACAAAGGAACTGCTCGGGGGAATTCTTTCGAGAGATGTTGGCGACGAGTCGATCGGACAACTCGTCGAACTCCTGCACTCAACCGAAGAGGCCGGGGCGCGAGCAATGCTATTGAGCGTCTTCGCGCCTTATCGAGGCAATTCGATAGCCCGGCGTCGTCGGTTGCTGCGTCTGATACGCCCGGAAGTGGAGCGATATGCAGACGATCCTGAGATTGGCCCGACGATTCGAGACGCCATTGACAGGATCGACCGATACGAGGCGAAGCTCGCCAAGAGGCACTAACGCGCGGGGGCGGCCCAGCGCGTCCAGTCGAACGTGAAGTCGAAGGCCAGGCCGCGATACATCTCCATCGCGCCCGCGTTGTCGCCGTCCACTGATAGCCAGACGAGCTTGTGTCCCGTCGCCAGGCCGGCGCGAGTTGCGATCGCGGTGATCAGGCGGCCATAGCCGCGCCGACGGTGGCGCGTCGCGACACCAACCGCGTGGAGTGACGCGATGCTGGTGCCCGGCTCTCCGGGCACGAGCCTCGCCGATGCCATGACCTCTGTCGCCATGCGCACCAGGAACGCGCGGGTGGCGCCCGACACGACTGCGCGACCCAGTAACTCGGCGCTCTCAGCGACCGCGTCGGGATCCA
>JBDTVN010000175.1:0-3494 GCA_040007155.1 Chloroflexota bacterium | reverse complement strand
GCGCCCGAGTCGGCCATCTTCGCCAGCAACACGTCATCGATCTCGATCACCAACCTCGCGGCAGCGCTGCCTGAATCGCGGCGCGCCAACTTCGTCGGCATGCACTTCTTCTCGCCCGTGCCGGTCATGCCGCTGATCGAGCTGATCCGGGGCGAGGCGACCGGCGACCCAGCCGAGACGTACGTCCGCGAGATCGCGACCGAGCTCAACAAAAAGGTCATCGTCAGCCAGGATCGCCCCGGCTTCATCGTCAACCGCGTCTTGATGCCGTTCCTCGCCGAGTCGATGCGCGCGTACGAAGAGGGCCTGGCCACTGCCGAGGACATCGATACCGGCGCCAAGGTCGGACTGAACCATCCGATGGGCCCGCTCGAGCTGGCCGACTTCATCGGCCTTGATGTTTGCCTGCACATCATGGAGGTTCTCCGCGACGGCTTCGGTGAAGCGCATTTCGCGCCGCCGGATGTGCTGCGTGACCTCGTTGAGGCGGGCCACCTGGGCCAGAAGACGGGCCGCGGCTTCTACACCTACCCACGCCCATGAGCGCGACGCCGGCCGGCGCGCTCACCGACGAAGAGCGACTGCTCCAGAAGACCGTCCGCGACTTTGCCACCAAGGAGTTGGCGCCAGGCGCCGCGCAGCGCGACGAAGACGAGCAATACGATCGCGCCCTCTTCGCGCGCATGGGCGAGCTGGGCTTGACCGGCGTCCCATTCCCGGCCGAAATCGGTGGTGCTGGTTTCAGCTATCGCGCTTGGACACTCGTCATGGAGGAGGTCGCGTACGCCGACATGGCGATGGCCGTGTCGCTGAGCGTGCACATCCTGTCGCAGTACCCGGTCATCACCTGGGGCAACGACGAGCAGAAGCAGCGCTGGCTGCCCGACATGCTGGCGGGTAAGAAGCTGGGCGCGTTCGCTTTGACCGAGCCATCCGCAGGTTCCGACGCGGGCGCGCTGAGCCTGAGGGCCGAACGGGTAGGACCGGCCGACTCACCCACGGGCTACTCGCTCACTGGCACGAAGATCTGGATCACCAACGCTGGCGAGGCCGAGCGGTACCTGGTCTTCGCGACCGTTGATCCCGCGCAGGGCACGAAGGGGATCACCGCCTTTCTTGTTGAGGCGGGGACGCCCGGCTTCACGTTCGGCAAGCGCGAGAAGAAGCTGGGCATCCGCTCCGATACTGCGAGCGAGCTCGTCTTCAACGGCGCTGATGTGCCTGTTGCCAACCGGCTGGGCGAGGAGGGGCAGGGCTACAAGATTGCGCTCTCGGCGTTGGGCGAGGGGCGGATTTCCATCGCGGCCGCGTGTACTGGTCTTGCTCAGGCCGCCCTTGACGCAGCGGCGCGCTATCTGACCGAGCGCAAAGCGTTTGGCGCGCCGCTGGCCGACCAACAGGGCTTGCGCTTCATGCTCGCCGAGATGGCCCAGAAGGTGGCTGCGGCACGCGCCTTGGTGAGAGTCGCGGCCGACACGAAGGATCGCGGTGAGCCGATCGCCGAAGTTTCATCCCTCGCCAAGTGGACCGCGTCAGATGCAGCAATGAGCGTCGCGTCAGACGCCGTCCAGCTCTTTGGCGGCAGCGGCTACTCGCGCGAGTTCCCAGTGGAGCGCATGTTGCGCGACGCTAAGGGCGCGCAGATCTACGAGGGCACGAACCAGATCCACCGCCTGATCGTCGCCGACCACCTGCTGGCGCGCGTCAAGCAGGGTTGAGCGGCGCCAGCGGCTGCTTGATGGTTTCCACCCTGTAGGCCGCGCCCGCCGCCGGTCGTAACATTGGGGCAATGCCAGAAACACCCAATGGAAACGTGTACATCGTGTCCGCCGCGCGCACGCCGATCGGCAAGTTTGGCGGCTCCCTCGCGGACGTCGCCGCGACGACGCTCGGCGGGATCGCCATCCGCGCCGCAGTCGAGCGCGCCGGCATCGCCAACGACGCCGTCGATGAGGTGCTCATGGGCCAGGTGCTGCAGGCCGGCGTCGGCCAGGCGCCAGCGCGCCAGGCACTGCTCAAGGGCGGCCTCGCGGATACGACAAGTGCCACGACCATCAACCGCGTCTGCGGCAGCGGCCTCAAGGCGATCATGCTCGGCGCGGCAGAGATTCGCGCGGGCGACGCCGACATCGTCGTCGCGGGCGGCATGGAGAACATGAACCAGGGCCCATACCTGCTGTCCAAGGCGCGCTTTGGCTATCGGCTGGGCAACGCCGAGATGATCGATACGACGGTTCAAGACGGCCTGTGGTGCGCGGTCGAAGGCTGCCACATGGGCACTCACGCCGAGCGCGTCGCGATCAAGGATCACGTGAGTCGCGTCGACCAGGACCAGCTGGCGCTCGAGTCTCACCAGAAAGCGCTGGCGGCGATCGCTGCCGGGCGCTTCAAGGACGAGATCGTGGCCGTGCCCATCAAGCGCGGCAAAGAAGACGTGATGTTCGATACCGATGAAGGGCCACGGGCCGACAGCAGCATTGAGGCATTGGGCCGACTGAAGCCCGTCTTCGCGCTTCCTACACCAGAGGCCGGTGAGGCCGGGACGACACAAGGCACGGTCACCGCCGGCAATTCGCCGGGCATCACCGACGGCGCGGCCGCCACGGTTGTCGCGTCAGAGCGCGCCGTCGAGCGGCTGGGTCTGAAACCGATCGCCCGCATCGTTGGCTACAGCCAGGCAGAGGTCGCACCAAAGTGGCTCTTCCTGGCGCCGGTCAAGGGTGTCCAGAAGCTGCTCGAGAAGACCGGCATGCAGATGAGCGACTTCGATCTCATCGAGATCAACGAGGCGTTCGCGGCGCAGGTGCTGGCCGACGGCCGCGAGTTGGGCTTCGATTGGAGCAAGGTCAACGTCAACGGCGGTGCCATCGCGTTGGGCCACCCGATCGGCGCCAGTGGCGCGCGGGTGGTGGCGACGCTGCTGTATGAGCTTCGGAGGAGAGAGGGACGCTATGGGCTTGCGACGCTGTGCCTGGGCGGTGGCGGATCAGTGGCGATGGCCTTCGAGCGCGTTTAGCGGCCTAGCCACGGATAAATGCGCGTGAGCGGGGTCGCGATCGTCACCGACTCAGCCAGCGACCTACCCGCGGAGCGCGCGGCGCAGGCGGGCGTCACGGTTGTGCCGCTCTACGCCTATTTCGGTGAACGCGAGTACAAGGCCGGGGTCGATCTCTCCTACGAGGACTTCTGGCGCGAGCTGACCGCACCGGGCGCGCCGTTCCCCAAGACGGCGGCGGCGTCGCCGGGCGCGTTCAAGGACGCGTTCGAAAACCTGTTTGCGCAGGGCCACGACGAGATCGTATGCATCAACGTCGGCTCCAAGCTGAGCGCCACGATGAACAGTGCCAAGATCGCGGCGGGATTGATGGCGGAGCGCAAGATCCAGGTCGTTGACAGTGAATCGGCCACCCTTGGCCAAGGCATCCTCGTACTCCTGGCTGCGCAACGCGCCAAAGAGGGCTGGACCGGCGACCAGATCGTGGCCGAGCTCGAGG
>JBDTVN010000174.1:0-3497 GCA_040007155.1 Chloroflexota bacterium | reverse complement strand
TCGATCGTGTCGCGCTCCATGACGAAGTTGAAGATGTCGCCGCCGCGGCCGCAGCCGAAGCACTTCCACGTCTCGCGTGACGGCGTGACCGTGAAGGACGGCGTCTTCTCGCCGTGGAACGGGCACAGGCCCTTGTACGACGCACCGGCCTTGCGCAGCTGAACGGTCTCGCCGATCAGATCGACAAGACCCAGCTTCTGCTTGACCTCTGCGGCAACCCCTACCGAAATGGCCCTGGACCTCCGAAAAATATCGCGCCGGACACACGAAGGGCCTTGTCAAGTCTTGACAAGGCGACCGAGGTGAATTCTAGCCCTTGTCAAGCCCCTTGACAAGCCTTGTCAATACCCCCTGGGAGTATTGACACGCTATTGACAGGCGCCTTGATGATCAGGGGGACATGTTCAAGGAGACGACCGCTACTACACCCGCCGAATACATCGACCGCCTGGAGGAGCCGCGGCGCAGCCACATCAAGGAGCTGCATGAGCTGATCCGCGCAAATGCGCCGGAGCTCGAGCCGCACATCGCCTCAGGGATGCTCGCCTACGGCCGCTACCACTACCGCAGCAAGAGCGGGTCCGAAGGCGACTGGTTTCACATCGGCCTGGCGAGCAACAAGCGCTACATCTCGTTGTACGTGATGGCTACTGCTCCAACTGGCGGCGGCTACCTCGCCGAGAGCTACAAGAACCGGCTGCCCAAAGCCGACATCGGCCGGAGCTGCGTGCGCTTCAAGCGACCCGAGGACCTCGATCCGGACCTTCTCACGCAGCTGATCCGCGAGGGAGCGGCATTCAGCCCCATCGGCGAGGCGTAGGGCTTAAGAGCCACTCGCCGAAGGGGGCGTTTTAGGGTAAAATGGGCATTCCCCGAGGAGTAGTCCCGGTCGTCACCCCACCCCCAGCGGCGGTGGCGCCAGTAGGACGACTGTCGGACCAAGAGGCAAAGAAGAGGTCGATAGCGCGTGACTACATCCAGCTCATCCGTTTGGCGCCGCTCAGTCCCCAAGGACGCGCCGCCCGAGCCGTTCAAGCACCTGATTGACCGCTACCAGCATCGCGAGCAGCTCGTCACGTGCACGTGCGGTTGGCAAGGCAGCAGCCTGGACTCCGTGTCTGACGGCTGGAAGGCTCACCTGCTCGAGGTGCGCGGCCCTTCGCGCTAGTTCTCGACTTTTCGAAAGTGCAGCGCCCGTTCGCACGAACGGGCGCTTTTTTGTGCGCTGAACAAGGTCGAAGCCGATGCTTACAGTGGGCCGATGGGACCGAAGACGCACGCCGCGCTTGATGACCTGTCGGCGGCCGACCTCGAGGCGCTGCGGCTGGCGAGCCAGGTACTCGCCCATAAGGCCGCGTTGGCAGAGCTACCGCGGGTTGAGATGTTCTTCACAACGATCGAGGCCGAGGTCGCGGCTGAGGGCGCTGCACGCAGCCAGCGCGGCCAGCGCGGTGACGAGGTGGCCAATCCATGGCGGACCGCGCCGCTGACGCCGGTCGATCGGGCGGCAATCGCTGCCTACCTGGAGTTGCTTGCCGGCAATGAACGTCTCTCCCCCGCTGTGCGCGACTACGTGCGCGGCCTCATCGCCGCCCGTGGATTATCTTGATCCGCATGTGCAGAAGCATCCTTCGGCTGCGCGACGGCGATGAGATCGTCGGAGACGACGAGATCCGCGCCGCCACACTCCAATTTGTCCGCAAGATCAGTGGCTATCGCAAACCGTCTCTCGCCAACGAGGAAGCGTTCAACCGCGCCGTCGACGAGATCGCCCACTCCTCGCAGCATCTGCTCGAGGCGGTCGTCGCCGGTCTGCCGGGCCACAGGCACGCCGAGGTCGCCTGAGCCAAAAGGTGGGGTTGCGCGTTTGGTAACGCGCGAGTAATACTGGGCCGACCCGTTGTCGTGGCGGGGAGAGAGCCAAGGCCGCCGTCAAGGGCCTGGCAGCGCCACTCGCCGCTACCCCAGTAGCGGTGCCGTGTGTGGGCCGCCAATGTCCTGCGCACGTTTAGCGCCATGCGGCCGCAAACACGGGGTCGAGCCACAGCTCGACTGCCAGAGGGGGTTCCTATGTCCATCGCCGCTCGCGCCGCTCGTTTTGCCGTGGTCGCTTCATTGGTCGCGGCCGCAACGTTCTCCATCAGCGGGTTGACCGGTCCCCAAGAGGCATTCGCTGCCGGCCTTGAGTCGGCCCAGTCCCAGAACTTATCCGCTCAGCAAGCAACGACGCGCCTGTCGGAGCGCCAGAAGATCGTGAGCATCGCCAAGAGCCACCTCGGCGCCAACTACCGCTTCGGCGCCGAAGGCATGAAGAACTTCGACTGCTCGGGTCTCGTCTGGCGCGTGTTCGAGGAAGCCGGATTGGAAGCCAAGATCGGCAGCGCCCGTAAGGGTGCCCGTGCCTACTACCGCTGGTTCAAGCGCCAGGGCCTGGCCAGCCGCACGGACCCCAAGCCGGGCGACCTGGTCATCTGGCACAAGGGCAAGCACATCGGCATCTACATCGGCAACGGCGAGATCATCAGCGCGCTCAACAAGAAGTACGGCGTGCGCATTCACGGTCTTGACTTCGTGAGTGGCTTTACCGCCTACCTGCACGTCCAGCTCAGTGACAAGGTCCCGCCGTCCGATGGCGGAAACGGGACGACGCTGCCAAGCACGGTCAAGGTCGTCGTCGACCTCCTCAACGTGCGCAACGGCCCGGGCATGGGCCATTCTGCGATCGCCCTCATCGCCCGCGGCAAGACCATCACCGTCACCAACAAGGCGCGCGACAAGGACGGTCGCGCGTGGTTCGAGGGCAAGTTGGCCAGCGGCAAGGTCGGCTGGGTGCCTGCGTGGCACGTCAGGGCCGTCTAAGTCCGGACATCTGCGGCGCCGCGCGTCACCTCCGACGCGCGGCATGCCACTTGCCGTCAAGCGCAACTCGTGACACCTACGAACTGGTGTCGTACTAGTCAGCTGCTTCCCGTCATGCAGCAACCCCAGTCGTACGCGACGGGTTCTGCGCCGTTCGCACACGGGGCCCGCCCGCCGCGCTTCTGAATACGACTACTCGGGTGCGTAACTGTCATGTCATCTGTCATGTCATCTGCAGCAGGCCGTAGGGCCACCCAACATCTGATTTGACGCCGACGCGTGGCGACCGTATTCTCCCGCTTCGCGCTCGCGCCTGAGCCAGCCTTAACAGGAGCCGATCTCTTAGATGATGTGCATCAACCGCCTTACCGCCGCAGCCTCCGCGCTGCGGTCCGACGCGCCTTTCGGCGTCTCGGAGCGCGGGAGATCTGTGCCCTTTCTGATCTGAGTCGAGCGGACTGACCGCCGAACACAGAAGCCGGAGGGCCAGATGGGCCCCCGGCTTTTTTGATGCCCTGTGAGCAGCAGGCATCACGACAGCCGCCTCTCCCGCGCTTTATCGGGGCCCTTGTCCTTGGCATTTATGACCACTGGAGCAAGGAGCCATGGCGATCACATTGACGCCACCGACAACCAGC
>JBDTVN010000173.1:0-3528 GCA_040007155.1 Chloroflexota bacterium | reverse complement strand
CCGGCTCGGGTTCAGGCTCGGCGACCGCGACCGGCTCGGGTTCAGGCTCGGCGACGATGACCGTTTCAGGCTCGGGCTCCGCCTCGGCCTCTGCCTCGCCCGTGGGCGTCACCAGGGGCTCGAGCTGTGTAACCCAGTAGGGGATTGTTTCAGACGGGGGCTCGATGGCGACCAGCTCGGGAAGCGGCACGGTGACCGCCTCGATCACTGGCTCTATGACCGGCGCCACGACCAATTGAGGCACGGGCTCGCACGTCTGGCACACGCCGGCCGTCTCGTTCCAGCAGGCGGGACATGAGTAGCCCCGGCAGTTGAGGCAGAGTCGGAGCCAGTCTTCTCTCGGCTCCGGTCGTGTTTCCATGATTCCGACCGCGTCGAGCATGCGCCGCGCCAGCACGCCTGCCGACCGCGACGTTGCCGCTACCGGTTTCGGCTGGAGCGTCCCGCAACGCTCACAGAACAGATCTGCCCCCTGCATCGGTACGAGGATCGCGCACAAAGGCTCCACCCGATACCCAACGTTCAGTACCGCATGAGTAGCCCAGATGGTCCCAAGCGGTCGCGCACAGGGCCGCTGCTAGACTCGCGACCTGATGGCAGGCCCACTAACCGCCGTCGAGCGGTTCTTTGAGCGCCTGTTCGAGCGGCCCGCAGCGCGTCTCTTCCAGGAACCCGTTGAGCGCAGCCAGATCCAGCGCGCAATTGAGCGAGCCATGGAGACCGAGCGGATCGTGCGCGATCGGCGGGCATACGTGCCGTCGCACTACCGGGTGCTTTTGAGTGCCGGCGACGCCGCCGCGTTGAATGGCAACCTCGAGAGTCTCACGCGCGATCTGGCCGAACAGGTGCGCCTGTACGCGCGCGCGCATGAGTACGTGCTTGGGGCGCGGCCGTCGGTCGAGGTGATCAGCTCCAGTGCGGTCGCGCCCGGGGATGTTCGTGTCTATGCCGACCGTGCGCCAATGCCCAGCCTGAAGGTACCGACCGCCGACCCCGAGGGCGACCTCACGGATGCCGACGCGGACGTGGTCCCGGGCGCGACCGCGGTGTTCACGGCGCCTCGGACGAACACGCCGCGTGCGCAACTGGCGGTTCGATCCGTGGGTCAGCCCGTCTCGCGCCTGAACGTGCGGCCGGGCACGATCCGCCTCGGCCGCGGGCTCGACAACGACATCGTGCTGCCCGACGACAAGGTCTCGCGTCACCACGGCCAGATCAGCATCCGCCTGGGGATGCTCGTCTACACCGATCTTGGTAGCACCAACGGCTCGTATCTGAACGGCGCGACCGTGACGGAGATCGCCCTTGGGCCGGGCGATGTGCTGCAGATCGGCGCCTCGACGATCACGGTCGAGCCGGCACAGTAAACCTGTCCTCCTGATGGACGTCTTTACGATCAGCCTGTGGGCACTGCGAATCGGCTTCGTGCTGCTTATCTACGCCTTCTTCGCCATCGTGGCGCGCGCACTGTGGCGGGATCTTCGTGCGGGCGTGGCTGGTTCCGGCCGGGCGCTGGCGCGACTGCTCGTAGTCGGTAGCCCGGAGGGCCGCCCGCAGGCGGGTACTTCCCTCGCGCTCGACGCGGTAAACACGATGGGCCGCGACGTGAATAACTCGATCGTGCTCGACGACTCCTTCGTCTCCGCCGACCACGCGATGCTCACGTTCCGCGGCCGCGCCTGGTACGTGGAAGACCGCGGCAGCACCAATGGCACGTGGCTCAACGGTCAGCGCGTTGAGGGTCTCGCGCCTCTGGGCTATGGCGACGAGGTTCAGGTGGGCCAGGTCAGGATGCGCTTGGAGCGCACACGATCGGAGTGACTCGGCCGTGACCCGGGCCTTGTACCGCGCCGGCATCCGGCCCCATCTCCGTATGCGTGAGCTGCGGCTGCTGGTCGTCGTGGCGGTCTGCCTGGTATTCGGCTGGGTCAGCCTCGAGTCATTCCGCCAAGGCCAGATTGCCATTGGCGACGCCGCGAGCCTCGCGATGTACCTGGTGGCGTTGGCTGTCATTCACGTCGCGTTCGTCGTGACCGGCCGGCGCATGGACCAGATCCTGTTCCCGACGGCCGCGCTGCTCGCCGGCATCTCGTTGCTGGTCATGAACAGGTTGCCGCAGGACCTGGTCGTGCAGTCGGTCGCCGGCACAGAAGTGGCGCTCGGCCCGTTGCAGCTGATCTGGATCCTGCTCGGCTTCACGGTGCTCGCGGCGTTCGCCATCTTTGTCCGCAGCGACGGCTGGCTGCGCCGCTACAAGTACACGTGGGCCGCCGCCGGTATCTGTTTGCTGCTGCTCGTCTTCGTGCTCGGCAGCGTCACCGGTGGCGCCCGGCTGACGCTGCGCATTGGCCCGTTCTCCGGCCAGCCGTCGGAGCTCCTCAAGGTGATCCTGGTCGTGTTCCTCGCCGGCTACCTGGCCGAGAACCGCGCACTGCTGGCGACGGGCAACACTCGCGTCGGCGCGTACACGGTCCCGCCACTGCCGTACCTGCTGCCGATGCTCGCGATGTGGGGCATCGCCCTCGCGATCGTCATCGTGCAGCGCGATCTGGGTGCCGCGCTGCTCTATTTCCTCGTCTTCCTGGGCCTGCTCTACGTTGCCACGCGGCGCGCCGTCTACGTGCTGTTCGGCATCGTTCTGTTTCTCGTGGGCGCCTTTTTGCTGTATGTGCTGTTCACTCACGTCCAGGAACGGATCAACATCTGGATCAACCCATTCGCCGACCCGCAGGGCGCCGGATACCAGGTGATTCGCGCGCTCTACGCCTACGGTCGCGGCGGCATCCTGGGCACGGGGCTGGGCGCGGGATTGCCGTCAGTCGGCAGCGTGCCGTCGATCCCGGCGATCCATACCGACTTTGTGTTCGCGGCCATTGCCGAGGAGCTGGGCATGCTCGGCGCGCTCGCGGTCCTGGGGCTGTACCTGGTCATCGCCGAGCGCGGTTTCCGCATTGCCTCCGCGGCCGCTGACGATTTCCGGGCGCTCCTCGCCACCGGGCTGACGCTGGTCATCGTCGTCCAGGCGTTCATCATCGCCGGCGGCAACCTGCGCGTTCTGCCGCTGACCGGGGTGACGCTGCCCTTCATCTCGTACGGCGGCTCATCTCTGTTGGTCAACGGCGCGGTCATTGGGCTGCTGCTGGCCCTGAGCGATCGCGGGGTTGAGCCGCCACCGCCCGGCATCAGGCCGAATGCCGTCGTCCGGGCAGCGCAACGTGCGCGCGATATGGGCGGCAGGATCGAGGAGGCGCTCTCGTGAGCCGTCCGCGTATCGGTCTTGCGAAGCTGCGCCTTCTGCGGCCGCGCCTGAACATCCGCGGCGCGACCACGGTGCTGCCGACACGCGTGCCCAGCGGCCCGCCCCACGTCGGTCGCAGCCTGCTGCCCCTGTCGCTCGCCATCGCCGTCGCGTACGCGGCGCTCGCCGGCGGGCTGGCCTACTGGCAGGTTGTGCAGGCCCAGGCACTGACCGCCGATCCGCTCAACCCGCTCTCGCTCGCGGCGGCGCGCTCAGCGCCGCGCGGCACG
>JBDTVN010000172.1:0-3530 GCA_040007155.1 Chloroflexota bacterium | reverse complement strand
CGAGCCCGACCTGGGCACGACTGGTGTCCTGGCGATGGCGGCGCTGACGATGTTCATCGTGGCCGGCGGGAGCCTGCTCCAGCTCGCGGCCCTGGCGCCAGTTGGTGTCGCTGTGCTCGCGTTCTACGTGACGAGCAGCCAATACCAGCTGGCCCGAGTGAAGGCGTTCATCGACCCATTCGCCGACCCGCAGGGCATCGGCTTCCACACTGTCCAGGGCCTGCTCGCGATGGGCATGGGCGGCCCATTCGGCATCGGCCTGGGGGAGGGCCGACAGCCAGGCGCGCTGCACCTTCCCGCCGCCCAGAATGACTTCGTTTTCGCGCTGGTGGCCCAGGAGCTCGGCCTTGTCGGCGGCATCGCCGTCATCGCCTGCTACCTGCTGCTGGCGTACCGGGGCATCCGGATCGCGCTGTCCGCGCCAGACACTTTCGGGGCCCTGCTGGCGGTGGGCATCACCGGCTGGCTGACCTTCCAGGCCTTTATCAACATCGCCGTGGTGGTCGTGCTGCTGCCGGTCACGGGCATCACCTTGCCGTTCGTCTCATTTGGCGGAACGTCGCTGCTGGTGAGCTTCGCCGCGGTCGGTATTCTCCTGTCGATCTCGCGTGAGACCATGCCCCGAGGAAGTTTCAACAATGCGGATTCTGATCGCCGCGGGTGGCACCGGCGGCCACGTGTATCCGGCGCTGGCCGTAGCGCGCAGCCTGAGCGAGCGGGCGCCTGAGGCCGATTTCCGCTGGCTGGGTGGCCGGCGCGGCCTTGAATCGAGCATCGTGCCCGCAGAGGGCTATCCGCTCGAGCTGCTGGCGTTGCGGTCACTGAGAACGGTCGACCTGTCGATGCACACCGTGCTTGATCCGATCCGCCTTGGTGCTTCATACCCGCAGGCACTGGCCAAGCTCACGCGGCACCGGCCGGACGTGATCTTCACAACAGGCGGCTACATCGCCATCCCGGTTGTCGCGGCGGCCGCGACCCTGCGCATCCCGTCATTGATGTGGGAGGGCAACCTCGTGGCGGGGCGCAGCGTTCGCGCGTCGGCGCGGCTCGCCAGTGCGCTGGCTGTTTCGTTCGCCGCGACGTGCGCCCAGCTGCCGGGGCCATGCTTCGTCACGGGCACGCCAATCCGTTCGTTCGCCGGCCGCACAACCGCGGCCGCGCGGGCAGCGCTGCAGCTCGAGCCGGAAACGCCCGTGCTCTTCGTGTTCGGTGGCTCGCAACAAGTTCGCCGCCTGAACCGCGCGGTGTGGGACGCGCTCACGACGCTCGTCGGCAGTGCGAGCATCGTTCACATGACTGGCGAGCCTGCATATGCGGAGGCGCTCAAGGCGCGCGAGGCACTGCCAACCGAGCAGCGCGGCCGCTACAAGCCTTACCCATTCCTGCGCACAGAGATGACCGAGGCGTTGCTCGCCGCCGATCTGCTCGTGGGCCGCGCGGGATCATCGACGCTCGCGGAGGCCAGCGCGCTCGGGCTGCCCATGGTGGTCGTGCCGTACCCGCATGCCTCGGCCCACCAGGTGGCCAATGCGCGCGCGCTGGCCGACGCCGGAGCGGCGCGGATCATCGCTGACGAGGACTTCGATGCCAAGGCGTTGATCGATGCCGCCGGACTGCTGGCGCGGCCGGCCGACCTCGCTGCGATGAAGGAAGCCGCGCGCGGCTTGGGCCGGCCCGGCGCGGCAAACGCGGTCGCGGACATCGTCATGGCCCTCGCACAACACCGCGCCCTGCCCGCGCCGGAGTCGATCGACCGGACCTCTCGAGCGGCCGCGTGACCGTGACCGCGCCGCGACTCACCGACGAGGACATTGCCCGCCTGGGCACGGATATTCAGCGCCGGATCGGGGTCAAGACGTCGCGCAATGAGCCGCTCGCGCGCTTCACGACGATGCGCGTCGGCGGACCGGCGGACCTCTTCGCCGAGGTGCACAACCTATTCGAGCTGCGCGCGATCGTGCGCTTCGCGCGCACGCGCGAACTGCCATTGTTCATCCTTGGCCGCGGCTCTGACCTGGTCATCAGTGACCAGGGGATGCGCGGCCTGGTTGTCTACAACCGCGCCGAGCAGCACGCGTTCAAAGAGAACCGATTTACCGCCGACTCGGGCATGCCCATGGCCAAGGCGGCAACTGTCTGCAAGAACCAGGGCCTGTCCGGGCTGGAGTTCGGCTTGGCCATACCTGGGACCGTCGGTGGTGCCGTATGGGCCAATGCCGGGGCACACGAGTCCGACGTTCGCGCCGTGCTCGTCGAGGCGGGCGTGCTGAAGGCCGACGGTGAAATCACGCTCGACCGGGAAGGACTCGCGCTGACCTACCGCCACAGCGTTCTCAAGGACGCCCCCGCCGGTGTGCCCGATGTTGTGACCTGGGCGACGTTCGAGTTGACCCCGGCCGACTCCGCGGTCATTGCCGAGCGTCTCGACGACATTCGCCGCTGGCGCCAGGCGCATCAACCACTCGGCCTGCCATCGGCGGGCAGTGTGTTTCGCAATCCGGACGGCGATTCGGCCGGACGGCTGATCGATGAGCTGGGGCTGAAGGGCCGGCGCATAGGTGGCGCGACCGTCAGCGAGAAGCACGCCAACTTCATCGTCAACGACCAGCGCGGAACCGCTGCCGACGTACGCCTTCTCGCCGAAGAGGTGCGCGCCACCGTCCGTCGCGAACGGGGCATCGAGCTCGTCTTCGAGATCATGTTCGCCGGCGACTGGACAGACTGGGAGAGCGCGTCATGACCGGGCCACGGGTGCGCGTCGGGGTGCTCGCCGGCGGCGCGTCGAGCGAACGCGAGATCTCGCTCGCGACGGGCATTGAGATCGCGTCGCACCTGCCCGCCGATCGTTACGAGGTGACGCTCATCGACCCGCTCGCGCTGATGACCGGCAACGCCGCGCTGACCGACGAGCAACGGGCACATGCACTTGTGCTCGCCGAGCATTCGGGCGTCATGGAGGAGTTGCCGGAGCGCGATCGGCGCGAGCTGCCCGCGGCGCTGCAGGAGCGCATCGTCAAAGGCTCGATCGGGTTGGTCGGTGCCAACTCTGCGCTCGTCCCCGCCGGCCGCCAACAGGCACGGCTCGATGTGGTCTTCGTCGCGATCCACGGCCAATGGGGCGAGGACGGCACGATCCAGGGGATGCTCGAGTTGCTGGGCATTCCCTATGTCGGGTCGGGCGTGCTGGCGTCGGCGCTGGCGATGGACAAGGTGATGGCCAAGACCGTCCTCGCGGCGAGCGGCATCGAGGTGCCGCGCGGTTTTGTGGTCGCGGCCGGGGAGCTGCCGGCGAACCAAACCAGCGTCCTCGCCCGCGCACACGAGATTGGTTACCCGCTTGTCAGCAAGCCCGTCCGCCAGGGATCGAGCGTCGGCGTGGTCATGGTCGATGGACCGGAGACGCTCGTTCCCGCGATCGAACAGGGACTGGCGCTCGACGAGCGCGTGATGGTCGAGGGGCGGCTGCACGGCACGGAGTTGACCGTCGGGGTCATCGGTAACGGCGACGACCTGCGCGCGCTGCCTGT
>JBDTVN010000171.1:0-3561 GCA_040007155.1 Chloroflexota bacterium | reverse complement strand
TAATTGACGCCGATACGCGGACCGCTTTCGATTTGAGTCTCCGATTGGACTCGCGGACCTGGCTCCATAACAACGCGCGCGAGCCACAGCCCCTCCCCCAGAGTCAGATCATGACCGTCGAAGGAGCGGTCGACCGCCAGCCCCTGGCAGACCATGGCCGGGCCGGAGCAGAGTCGGTCGGTAGGATCGGCGAGCCTCCCTCTCCGCCCGCGGATCTCGTCTACTCCCACAACAGGCGCGATCGCACGGATCAGCACGGCGCCCGCAACCGCGCCACCGTGAGCCACGACGTTCAGACACGAATGCATGCCGTAAACAAGGTAGACGTAGGCGTGACCTGCCTCGCCGAACAACGGAGTGGTTCGACGCGTGAGCCCTGCTCGTGCGTGCGACGCTTGGTCCCCGGGTCCGCCGTAGGCCTCGGTCTCGACGATCGGTCCGCCGCTCACACCCTCCAAAGTCGAGCGCACGACCCAGACACCAAGCAGCGCTTGCGCAACTTCGATGGTCGGTCGATCGAAGAAGGTCCGCTCGAGCAGTTGGAGCGGCGCGCCAACGTCAGCCGAAATGGCGGACATCGGGCGGGAGCAGCGGCCCGAGCAGCGACTGGATCCAGGGCACCAGCGTGTCGCGCAGCACGCCGACGATTTTGGAGTCCCCCAGCATGGCGTTGAGCTGTCGGACCTGGTCGACTTCTGCCGTGAATGTGCCGTTGGGCGCGGCGTAATAGCTGCCAAGACAGATAAGCAGGCCGGCAATGGCGAGCACCCCGACGACGAGCAACACCCCGCCACCGACCACCTCTTCGACGATGGCTCGCCTCGACAGCGTGATCGTCCGGCCGCTCAGCTCGATCAGCGCCAGCGCGGCTAGGAACAAGACCGCGAAGCCGATCAGGAAGCCGAGCATCTGCGCGTACTGGAGGCTGAAGTCGGGTTCTTGGCCGCGCAGCCAGTCGGCGATGAAGTTGCGGCCCTGGGCAGCGACGACGAAGGTCACGAACAACGCGCCCAGCACCAGCAATTGGCGCAGTGCGCCCCGGAAGAAGCCGAGCAGCAGGCAGCCGACCAGGAACAGGACGATCGCTACGTCAGCCAGCACTGCGGATCCGGCCTCCGACCTGGCGCTCGAGGGCAGCCGTGACGTTGGCAACCGATCCATCAATCTGCTGGTCGTTCAACTGCGAGTCTCCGGGCTGATAGCGCAACCGGTACGCGAGGCTCACCTCGTCGGCCGCCAGTGGCGCGCCAGTGTACCGATCGAACAATGTCAGGGCCGCGAGGTTCGGGCCTGCGGCTGATCTGATGGCGCTTGCGACGTCTGCGGCGGGCGTGTCGCGCTTGACGAGAATTGCCAGGTCGCGCTCGATCGCGGGCAGCGTCTCGATACGCCGGACCTGCGGGACGCGCTCCGCGAGGGTGCGCAGCGGCTCGAGTTGGAGCAGCGCGAATGCCACGTGATCGGCTTTGACCTCGAACGCGCCGAGCAGACGCGGATCGACTTCGAAGACGCGACCGAGTGGCGTCCGCTTATCACCGATCACGGCAGTGACCGTGGCCGTGCGGCCAGGGTGTTCAACGCCATCACGCGGTTGCGTTGCCTCATATTCGACGCGGTCGGCGTGGCCGGTTCGTTCCCCAACCAGCTGAACTATGCCCTTGACCTCATCGAATGACGGGACGAGCACGGCAAGAACCTCCGACTGCGCTGGTCCGCCATCGCTCCACTCGTGCAGGTTGCCGATCTCGAAGAGCGCAAGGTCATCACGGCGCTGGCGCTCGTTGCGTACCACCACGCCGAGCATGCCCGGCAGCATCGAGCGGCGCATCTCGGAATGATCGGCGGTGACCGGATTGACAATGCGGATCGTGGCCGGATCGTCCGCGGCCAGACCAAGCCGCGCATGGTCGGCCGGCGCGATCAAGCCGTGCGTCAGAACCTCGACCAGGCCGCGTCCACACAGAAGGTCGCGCAGCCGGTTGCTGAAGAGCGCCGGCTCTTCGCGATAGGCGGTCATGACCGTGTCCGGCAGGCGTGGCCCGAGCGTCTCGTAGCCGATGACGCGCATGACCTCCTCGGCCACGTCCTCCTCGATCTCGATGTCACGCCGGTGAGTTGGCACGACCGCGGTCAGCGACGCGGCGTCGCTCCCCTTCTCTGCGGCGATTTCGACCCTGGCCAAAGCGGCCTTCATCTCGTCCGCACTGATCTCTGCGCCGAGCAGCTTGCTCACCTTGGCCGGACGGAACGAGACCCGCTTGGGGTCCTCGTCCTTGGGATTCGTGTCGACGACTCCCGTCGCCACGCGTCCGCCCGCCCACTCAGCCAGGAGCTGCGCCGTGCGGTCCGCACCAACGCGCGCCAGGCGTGACTCCTGGCCCTTTTCGAAGCGCAGGCTCGCCTCGCTGCGCAGGCCGTATCTGAACGCGGTTCGCCGGACCGAAACGGCATCGAACACGGCCGACTCGACGACCGCCGTGGTCGTCTCCGCGGTCACCTCGCTGCTCGCGCCGCCCATCACGCCGGCAATGCCGATCGGTCCGCGCTCATCCGCGATGACCAGCGTGTCTGGCGTGAGCGCGCGCTCGACGTGATCAAGCGTCTCCAGCTTCTCGCCGGCCGTGGCCGCGCGAACGATGATCTTGCCGCCGATCACGGCCGCGGCGTTGAAGATGTGGATCGGCTTGCCCAGCTCGAGCATGACGTAGTTCGACGCGTCAACCACGTTCGACACGGGCCGCATGCCGGCCGCGCCCAAGCGCAGCTGGATCTTGAGCGGCGAAGGGCCGACCTTCAGCCCATCAACCCAGCGACCAACGAAACGCGGGCACAGCTTGTCGTCCTCGACCGCGACGGTCAGGTGGTCGGAAGTAGCGTCGCCCGACTCAGGCACCGTGATCGTTGGCCAGCGGACCTTGCCGCCGGTAATCGCGGCAACCTCGCGCGCGAGGCCGATCAGCGAGAGCGCGTCGCCGCGGTTGGGCTTCACATCGACGTCGATGACGACATCACCGACTACATCGGCCAGAGGTTCGCCCAGCTTGCCCTCGGTGAGGATGAGGATCCCGTCGGCATCGGTCGTCAGCCCAAGCTCCGCGCCAGAGCAGAGCATGCCCTGGCTTTCAGTGCCCTGGATCTTGGTCACGCCGATATTGCGGTTTCCCGGGAGGACTGCGCCCGGCAGTGCCACAGGGACGCGCTGGCCGGCCACGATGTTGTGCGCGCCGCAGACGATGCTCAAGGGCGCGTCTGAGTCGGCGACGCGGACCTTGGTCAGGTTCAAGCGGTCAGCATTGGGATGGGGCACTACCTCGAGCAATTCACCCACGACGACGTTCGACCAATCAGCACCGATCGTCTCGATCGAGCCGACCTCCATGCCGAGCAGCGTCAGGCGCTCGGCCAACCGCTCGACGGGCAGGTCGAAATCGACATAATCCCTGAGCCACGACAGAGGCACGCGCATCTAGAACGCCTCCAGGAAGCGCATGTCGTTGTCGAGTAATGCGCGGATGTCGGGGATGCCGTGGCGCAACATCGTGATGCGATCGATGCCCATGC